>NZ_JAEQCT010000026.1:0-55219 GCF_020738205.1 Microcoleus sp. PH2017_24_DOB_U_A | reverse complement strand
ATCGCCAACCATTTTTTTGTCCTCATGCGAGAGCCCGGCCAAGGTCTACATCAACATACATACTATGTCGCTTGTGTCAACCTTTAATACTGAACCGACGCCCTAGTTTTTCTTCCTCCCCCAGGTCAGCGAATTCTTTGTTGATTCAAGGTGGGTTCTGATTTATTTTTTAACTCCTTAATTTCCTTGGCTATTGTATTCCTATCTACTCCCAAAACTCGGGCTATGTAAATGATTCCACCACGACCAAGTTTTACGGCTTCTATCGCTGCATATCTTCTTTGGTCTTTTTCAGATAAAGACTGATGATGTTGGAGCATTAAAGCAGTAATTTCGTCTGAGTAATACATAAATTATGTTAGAATAAATGATTCAAATCAATAAGTCATAGGCAACACAAGAATAACCAAGCAGGTATAATATTTGACATCATACCGAAATATGAACCTATTCATATTCTACCAACTCCGTCAATCGAGATCGTGACTTATCTTTAGGAGAACTCTAATGGGAAAAAATTCAGCTTTGGTGATTAACCCAATTCGAGAAAAAGAGATGATTCGGGTTCTCCCGTATGCTCCTCAAGCGAGTAGCACCGAGTTGAAATGGAAGCATCTCAACGTTTCTTACTATCAACTTCCGTCAGTTGAATGCCCTGAGCATACATTATCAAAGCACGTTATCGGTCTGAATTTAGGTGCGCCTGCTCGACTAGAGCGCGTAATCGATCGTCAGGTCAAAAGCGATCGCTTTACTGAAGGCGAAGTGTTTTGTATTAACCCTGCTGGACTCTATCGCACGATTCGCGTTGTCGATCCAGCCCAAATCTTACACCTGTATCTTGAACCAGAATTTGTGAGCCACTTTGCTCACGATCGCATCGATCCCGATCTGGTTGAAATCATTCCCTCTTTTCATCCGCACGATCCTTTCCTGCTTCAACTTGGACTGACTCTCAAGTCTGCTGTTGTGAGTGGCACTGAGATTGATGCGCTTTATGCAGACGCGGCGGCAACAATGCTAGCGGCTCATTTATTACGGCACTACTCGACAGTTGCTGTAGAAACGCAAAAAGGAGTAAATGGATTGAGTCAATCAAAGTTAGACACTGCGATCGACTATATTCATGCTCATTTAGATGAGGATCTCTCGATTGATACCCTGGCTCAATTGGTGCAAATTAGCTCATACTACTTCGTGCGTTTGTTCAAACAGTCAATGGGATTAACCCCTCATGCTTACATTGTGCGTCAACGGTTAGAACGTGCGAAACATTTGTTAAAGATGACGGATTTATCGATCGCAGAAATTGCTTACCGCACAGGCTTTTGTCATCAAAGCAGATTCTCTACTGTCTTTCGCCAATATCTCCATACCTCTCCTAGGGCTTATCGAGACCAAAAGTAACTTTTTATGGATTAGTGCAAGATTCAGCAAAATGAGAGCAAGAAAAGGAAAGACAGCGACCAAGCAATTGTCTTAAGATTTTATTAATAAATCGGCGCTTTACTTTAGGTTCGGTTTCAACCTCTATTCAGTAAAATACGATGGGTGCTGAGTTACAGCCTGTGATTGTCGATAAGAAGCCAACCGTTCTAGAACTTGAGCCAGGAACTTATTTCTGGTGTAGCTGTGGACATTCTAGTAATCAACCGTTTTGCAATGGCGCTCACAAAGGAACTGGTTTTGTTCCAAACAAGTTTGAGCTAACTGAGAAGAAGAAAGTTGCACTCTGTCTCTGCAAACATACTGGAAATGCTCCATTCTGTGATGGCTCCCATCATCAGTACGAATAATAGTGATTCTCAGTATCATGCAGGCATTTTAGGAGTAATGTTATGTCATCTCTAACTGGAAAAGTGGCGATAGTGACAGGTGGATCGCGCGGAATTGGCAAAGCGATCGCGGAACGTTTAGGGCATGAAGGTGCAACCGTTGCTTTGACCTATGCAGGCAATCGCGACAAAGCGGAGGCTGTTGTTGAATCAATCAAAGCCTTTGGAGTTGATGCAATTGCGATTCAATCAGACATCAGCAACCTTGCAGAAACGCGATCGCTGTTTGAAAAAGTAATTCACGCCTTTGGTCATGTTGATATCGTCGTGAACAACGTAGGCGTTTCAGTCTACAAGCTCACCACAGACATCACCGAAGCTGATTTTGATAAAGTCTTCAACACGAATGCGAAAGGAACATTCTTTGCCTTACAAACGGCGGCACAACATTTAAGCGATTGTGGACGAATCATCAGTTTATCGAGTGGTGCAACGCGGCAGAGTATCCCAACGGGTGGCGTTTATGCTGCAAGTAAAGCCGCGATCGAGCAATTTAGTTTTGCGCTTTCCAAAGAACTCGGACATCGGGGAATTACGGTTAATCTCGTTGCTCCTGGAGTCACGAATACAGACGGATTGATCATGCCTGCGGATGCGCTAGATCATCTGGTGCAATCCACGCCGCTCGGTCGATTGGGGCAACCTGCTGACATCGCTGATGTCGTTGCATTTTTGGCATCGGATGCAGCGCGATGGGTTAATGGGCAAACGATTCAAGTTAATGGTGGCATTCTGTAAGAGGCATTCAGCATGAGTTCACTTCAAAACGCAACCGTCAAAAAGCCAAGGCTCAATTCTGCTTTCCAACGATTGATGTCCGTTCATTGGTGGATGGCAGGCTGCTATCTGATTCTATTTGTCGGTGGCACGTTCATGGCGCGGTTGCCTAGAACTCCGGTTCGAGGATTGCTTTATGACTTTCATAAGTCGATCGGTGTTCTGACAATGGCATTGCTCACCTGGCGAATTTTGACGCTGATTCAGGTGATGTGGAAGAAATACATGAAGCGATTGCCAAAGTTCTCGCCGCAATGGTGGAGAAATTTCGCATTGCACGCATTGATGTATGTGTTCATGTGGGCAGTCCCGATCGCAGGTTTTTTCTTTTCTAATTCTTTTCGATCGAACAACGTCAAATTTTTCGGGCTGCTGCTGCCAGATTTGTTTCCGCAAAATGATGCAATGGTCGATTTGGGTCGATCGCTCCATTTTTGGCTGGCTTATACCTTTCTCGCTTTTATTGCAGTCCATCTGATTTTTCAGTGGAAAGTAGCAAAAGCCAATTGGCGGCGATTGACAGGCTTCTTGAAAACTAGGAAAGCAACAAAGGAAACTTAAGAGACTTACCATGAACTATTGTGAAAAACTAACTCGCGATAATTGCGTTGTGGTTTTGGTTGACTTCCTAGACGGATTTTTGCCAGGACTGAAGACGATTAATCATGACTTATTACGAAAGAACGCAGAAGCTTTTACTCGCCTTTCAAATATCTTCGATATTCCAACAATTATGCTGGGAGAAGAAGGCGGATTTCGAGGTAAGTTCTTTTCGGAAGTCGTTGCCCATGCCGATCGTGCGATTCGGATCGAGCGTCATACGCCCAGCGCTTGGGATGAACCCACGTTTCGGGATAAATTAGCTGCGATCGGGCGTAAGAAAGTTCTGCTAGGTGGAATTTCTCTAGATATCTGCACGCTGCAACTGACACTCGATTTACTGGAAGCAGGTTACGAAGCTTATGTCGTGGTAGATGTTTCTGGATCTGATACTCAGTTGAATGAAACAGCAGCGCTGCTACGCATGACTCAAGCAGGAGCCGTTATGGTTTCTTGGGCATCGGTTGCTTCAGAAATCATGAAAGACTGGGAAACGCCAGAAGGCCCAGCGGTTGGGCAGCTCTACCAGGAACTCAGCTACTGGGGCAATCGGCTGTAGAAATGAAGCAATTAGGACTTTACACAGTGTTGGCTTTGGGCTTGGGACTTTGGATAGATTGCTCTTCTACCCTAGCTCAGACAGCTTCCGCTGATTCTGCGATCTCAACGAACTTACAGCCAGAAATCATTCCGTCGGTCGATCGACTTGCAGATGTGCTTCCATCTGCCGCTGATTCTGTGGACTCAACGAACTTGCAACCAGAAATAATTCCGTCGGTCGATCGACTTGCAGATGTGCTTCCATCTGCCGCTGATTCTGTGGACTCAACGAACTTGCAGCCAGAAATCATGCCATCGGTCGATCGACTTGCAGATGTGCTTCCATCTGCCGCTGATTCTGTGGACTCAACGAACTTGCAGCCAGAAATCATGCCATCGGTCGATCAACTTGCAGATGTACTTCCATCCAGTTGGGCATTTTCAGCAGTGCGATCGCTCGTCGAAAAATACGGCTGCATTGCTGGTGATTCAGAAAAACGGTTTAGAGGCGAACAAGCACTTTCTCGTCAAGAATTCGCAGTAGCGCTGAATGCTTGCTTAGAACGGATCAACACGATCGATGGGTTAACTCGCGACGATTTGATGGCTGTAGAACGTCTTCAGCAAGCATTTACGACTGAGTTAACTGCTTTACGCGATCGAGTTGAGGGTCTAGAAACTGAAGCGAACAGATTGGAATCTCAGCAATTTTCAACGACGACGAAACTATCAGGACAAGCAATTTTTGCAGTCAATGCAGGCGGATTTAGTGGAGATCGAGTGATTAGTCCTAGAGGTGCGATCGTCACGCGCGATCGACCGAATCCGACCGCTTTGTACCGCCTCAGTTTGGATCTAAATACCAGTTTCAAAGGTACTGACTTACTAAAACTTCGCCTACTGGCTGGGAGTCCTGGAACTAACGATAATGCGGCTGGATTTCTAGAACCGAATTTAGGGAGTACCTTAGATTTCGCGATTCCTGGCACAACGCAAATATCTCTTGCTCGTTTGTACTATTCTTTTGCTCCTACTAAGGATCTCAGCGTGACTGTCGGGGCAAGAATGGTTGCGGGTGATTTTGTTGATAAAAATCGATTCGCGAACGTTAGCTTTCGAGATTTTTCGACTCAATCCCTCATCAACAATTTTGTTCTGTTACCTAGGCCGGGAGGTGCGGGCGCTGCGATCGACTGGAAGCCGAATCAAGGTGCTTTAAGGCTGCGTGCAGTTTACATTGCCAGTAATTCAGAAGAAAGTTTGCCCGAAAATCAAAGCTTCTTTGGCGGTGGCAGTCCTGGAGATATTCGGCTTTTTCCGATCGCAGGAGGCGGCGCAAGAGGCGGATTGTTTGGCGATCCCTACATGGGCGTTGTGGAACTAGAATATGCACCGACAAGCTCCTTCTCGGCCCGCTTGCAGTACAGCGGCGGAGAAGTTCTTGGCAGCAATTTTCAGTCTGTTGGCGCAAACTTTGATTGGGCAATCACATCACGGCTTGGCATCTTTGGGCGCTATGGTTACGCTTCCTATCCTGATACGACGATCGGGGATATTCGCCCTAGTTATTGGTCTGCTGGCGTTTCTCTTCAGAATTTGTTCGTCAAAGGTGATTTAGCTGGACTGGGTGTCGTTCAGCCTTTCATTTTGACAGAGGTAGGAAACGCAACACAAACAAATATTGAAGCGTTCTACAACTTTCCGCTAGCCAACAATATTCGGATCACTCCGTTGATCCAGGTCATCACTCATCCTGCCAATCAAAACAGCAATGGCACGATCGTAACTGGAACACTCCGCACCGTTTTTACCTTTTAGCATTTACATTCTATGAAAGAACATTCCGCACCTGCTGTCGTGGCGATCGCGCGTCGCGTTAAACCAGGATCTGAAGCCGACTTTGAGGCAGCCGTCCGAGGTGTCACCCTAGCAGCCAGTACATTTCCGGGCTATTTAGCTAGAGCAGCAGGAGCCTCACGCCATAATCTTTGATTTGGCGCGAGAGGAATGCGCGTGAGTCGAGGAGTGGTGTCTGACCAAATTGGCGTAGCCAACAGGAAAGACATCGACGACGAGACGAACAAACTACCGCTCTGGCAATGAACGAATAAACTCTCGGATGACATCGGTTTTATTGCGCTTCACCCGCTTACAGTGGTTTTATTGCGCTTCACCCGCTTACAGTAATTATCTAGAATTTTCTTCTCTGTTTTTGGCAGTCTAATATTGATGGAATCGTCATATTTCATGGCTTGCACCGCAAGGCAATATCAATTACAATAATGACATGAAATACACCTACCAGTACAAAGCACTTCCCACAACTGAACAGAAGCTAGAGCTTAATCTCTGGTTGCGGACTTGCCAGTATTGGTACAACCGTCAACTAGGAGATAGGTTTGACTGGTGGGAATGTAATCGCTCTTATGTCAACGCTTGCCCTTTGATCTGCCACTTGCCTGAGCTACGGGATCAGCCCAACTATTACAGTCAGAAAAAATACCTGCCTGACATCAAAACAGATCTAGTTACGGTCGGTTGGTCATCTGAGTTGTTGGACTTCTCACGGGTTCCGGCTAACACGTTGCAGGAGGTTTGTAAGCGAGTTGATAAGGCGTTTGAACGATTTATTGCAGGTGACAGTACTGGCAAACGGAGTGGTAAACCTCGCTTCAAGTCTGCTGACCGATTTCGCTCCATGGTGTTTGAGGGTGCTGGAGTCGAATTGCATTCTTGTTCGTTAGGTGGCAAATATCTGTTCGTCAAGATACCTAAGCTGAGACTGCTAAAAGTGCGGATGCACAGAGATCTTCCAGATGGCGCAATCTTGAAGCAGGTGCAACCGATCGAAAAGGCAGATAGTTGGTATGTCAACCTGCGACTAGAAGATCCAACTGTGCCTATCAAATCTGATGGGGTCGATCTGAACTGGGATACTGCTTTGGGTATGGATGCAGTTTTGCATGAAGATGACTACCTGGCGACCTCTGAGGGTGAAAAATTGCCATCTCTGAAGTCGTTTCGCAAGTCTGAGAAGCGGTTGGCTAAAGTGTCTCATCGCAAGGCGGCTAAGAAAAAAGGAAGTCGTTCCCGTCGCAAGTTGGCTCATCGTGAAGCTAGAGAACATCAACGCATTGCGAGGGCTAGACGCGACCATGCCTTCAAAACCGCTCACAAGGTTGTGAGGACGGGTAAAACAGTATTCTTTCACGAGAATCTCAACCTGAAAGGGCTGAGCAAGCGCAATGGCGCAAAACAAGATGAGCAGGGAAAGTACCTGCCGAACGGGCAATCGGCTAAGTCTGGACTAAACAAGTCCTGGAACGATGCCGCGTTTGGGCAATTCTTCACAATCCTGGAATACATAGCTGCAAAAGCTGGAGCCGTCGTGATTGGAGTGAACCCCGCCTACACATCCCAACTACTTGCATATCGTGATGAGTTCATCTTCACCGATTGCAGCATTCGAGAGTATTGGGATGAGGTAGAAAATATGAGGGTTGATAGGGACATCAACGCCGCTATCAATATCAAAAGAGTCGGGCTGGGCGAGTTCCCGACTATAAATCGCCGTAGAGGGAAAGTTGTTGTGGGCCGTTCTACAACTGATAGTACCTCGAAGGAAGTTCTCTCTACTCTCCGGAGTCTGGAGAAGCCCACACTATATGCAAAGCATTAGTGTGTGGAGTCGTCACGCGGCGAAGTTCTCTACCCCAACAATCGAGGCGGTGAATGGCAACTAATTATGCGATTCGACACGCTGATTCATTTACAGGAATGGGAAAACTCTCCAATTTGCCAAGGTTGGATTGCACTGGCAGATGCCCTCACAGAAACGCCCAGAGTATCGCGAGTGAATGGATTAGAAGCTTGGTTTGCTTTACCTGAAATGCCGAATGTTGCGCCACCGCCAAAATGGAAAACTGCGATCGTCAGCGCGATCGGTATTTATCCAATGATTTCTCTGATGCCCATTCTGTTGAAACCAATCACAAACGGACTCCCTACTTGGCTAGTAACCCTTGTCAGCATTGCAATCATGATGCCGTTGATGACTTGGGTCGTCATGCCTCAGATAACACGGTTGTTCAAGCTCTGGCTTTATCCTCCGATGGCAAAGCATTCAGCCCATCAATCATCTAATTCAAACCCAAATTAAAGGAGCCTCTGGCAATTAGACCGATCGAAAATTCAGCGTGAATTATTGATAATCGATTCGTCTGCATTACCGCCCTGATCGACCTACACCGCGGCCTCGACCGTAAGGGCCTAGTGATGCAGAATCGCGCAACATAACGTAGGGGAGAGGGGAATGGGGAGAAAGAGAGGGAGTCAGAGGGATGACTCAAGAGCTTCGGAAATTCATCACTCCATCACCCCATCACCCATCACCCATCACCCATCACCCATCACCCCATCACCCCATCACCCCACACCAAGGGTCAGTTAGAAAAGCGGCAAGCCTTCCTCTTGCAGATCCCCCTTTCGGATAAGATTAGATACGCAGCAACCAATGAGGACACGATGTTATGAGTCAAGACGACATTTTTGCTAGAGTCAAGAAAATTGTGGCCGATCAACTAGAAGTCGATCCCACCGAAGTCAAGCCCGAAGCCAACTTTGCTAACGATTTAGGAGCAGATTCCCTAGATACAGTAGAGCTGGTAATGGCATTGGAAGAAGAGTTTGATATTGAAATTCCCGACGAAGCAGCCGAAGCAATTACCACGGTTCAAGCTTCTGTAGATTTCATCAGCAGCAAACTTGCAGCTCCAAAAGCATAAAATACCTGTCTTTTCCCCTAAGAGGAGAGAAGTTATAAAACTGAAAACTCCTCTTTTGTTCTGCGTTCTGGGTGTTTAATTTTTTGAAACTGAAATCATGACAAATTTAGAGCGTAAGCGCGTTGTTATCACGGGTCTCGGCGCGATTACACCGATCGGCAATACCTTGTCTGAATATTGGGACGGGTTGCTGGCCGGGAAGAATGGCATCGGCCCGATCACCTTGTTCGATGCGTCGCGGCACGACTGCCGGATTGCTGGAGAGGTGAAGGGTTACGACCCTCACGAGTATTTAGAGCGCAAGGAAGCAAAGCGGATGGATCGCTTTGCTCAATTTGGGGTATCAGCGAGCAAACAAGCTCTGGCTGATGCGAAGTTTGAGATTAACGACCTGAACGCAGAACAGGTGGGTGTCATTCTTGGCACCGGCATTGGCGGGCTGAAGGTTTTAGAAGACCAGCAAGAAATTTATCTGACTCGCGGCCCCGATCGATGCAGCCCGTTTATGATTCCGATGATGATTGCGAATATGGCCGCAGGCCTGACGGCGATTCAAACGGGCGCCAAGGGGCCGAACTCTTGCACGGTGACAGCCTGCGCGGCCGGCTCAAACGCGGTGGGCGATGCGTTTCGCCTAGTTCAGGGCGGTTATGCCCAAGCCATGATTTGCGGCGGTACCGAAGCGGCGGTAACTCCTTTGTGCGTGGCGGGTTTTGCTGCGGCGAGGGCGCTTTCGACTCGCAATGATGACCCGACTCATGCTTGCCGTCCGTTCGATCGCGATCGTGATGGTTTTGTCGTCGGCGAAGGTGCTGGCATTCTGCTTTTAGAAGAAATGGAACACGCTTTGGCACGAGGGGCCAGGATTTACGCAGAAATCGTCGGCTACGGTTTAACCTGCGATGCGTACCACATGACATCCCCAGTACCGGGGGGCGAAGGTGCATCGCGGGCGATCGCTTTAGCCCTCAAGGATGCGGGTTTGACGCCGGATATGGTGAGCTATATCAACGCTCACGGCACGAGTACGCTTCCCAACGATTCCACGGAAACAAAGGCAATTAAGAAGGTTTTGGGAGAAAGCGCTTACAAAGTAGCAATTAGTTCTACCAAGTCAATGACAGGCCATCTTTTGGGCGGTTCTGGGGGAATTGAGGCGGTGGCGACGGTAATGGCGATCGCCAACGATAAAGTCCCGCCGACAATCAATCTAGAAAATCCCGATCCTGAGTGCGATTTAGATTATGTTCCCCATACAAGTCGCGATCTAAAAGTTGATGTGGCACTGTCCAATTCCTTTGGATTTGGCGGCCACAACGTGACGCTGGCATTCAAGAAGTTTGTTCCGTAACCCGAAATCGGAAAGTCGCAAGTTAGAAGGTGAAAAACTAATTTTTCACCTTCTAATTTTTTTAGGTGAATTTTTAGGTTGGGTACACTGCGACTAAGGAATGAAAATTTAATAACTTACACTTTGATGATTGTTGTGGGATGGGCGTCCCGCCCGTCCTTTCTGCACGGGCTCTCCCGCCCATCCCACAAATTTGCTTAAGTTATTTAATTTCTATTCCTAAGAAACCGGGTTTTTTACCGAATCTGCGGGCTACAGCGAATATTTTTCGTAAAAAACCCGGTTTATGGCCATCGATGCGTAAGTCATCAATTTGTTGGTTGTGGTGGGATATGAGTGAGATTACTGCTGAGCAAATACTGCAAATCAAGGCTATTGTCGATCGCCATGAAAACTTTAAATGTGTTGAGTGCGCCACCAATCTCAAAGATTACTTGACAAGTCAAGGAATTCCTGGAAAGCGCATAAAACTGTACACTGGATTCGGCAGAGGCAGGAACAGTGGCATTTATGATGATAGCGTACCGAGAGATGCTATTTCAGAAAATGGTCGCCACGAAGGAATCGGTATTGTTATCAACAATATAGAGACTATTTTTGATAACCATCACCCGGATGGACTTACTAAAGAGCAATGGATGACAAATCTGCAATTTCACGGTAAAATATTTAATGGTTTACGGTTTATAGTGACAGAAGAAGATTTTTAAAAGGAGACTATTTTTATGGTGGTCGAAGTTAATGTTAATAAACTAGATGTTAAAAATGAATACTTTTTTGATTTACTCCAAAGAATCAAACAAAGACCGGGTATGTATTTGGGCAAGTGTTCAATTACCCGCCTGCGCGCATTTTTAGATGGATATGAGACGGCTAGAGCGGAACTTGGGTTTCCCGACACAGAACAACAACAACAACTTGATGGATTTCAAGAGTGGATACAAGAAAGATATCAAATTACGTCAAGTCACGGATGGGACAGTATAATTCTCTTCTTCTCTGCTGATGAAAAAGACGCCCTCGATAAGTTTTTCAAACTGTTGGAAGAATTTTTTAATCTCGATAAAATTGCTGAAGACAAAGACAATTAGCAGAGATGTCTCAAATCCTCACTTCACAATGCCTGGATCGAGATTTCACCTTAATTCTAGGAAGTAATTGCCGAAATCAAATATTTATCGCCCGTTGAGCTGGGATATTTAACAGAAAACGCTTGCACATTTTCCTGATTCAAATTAGCGGCGTAATATTGCTTGAGCTTGTCAAAAGTCAGATCGCCTCCTGTTAACTCAGTTGTATAACCTCTTTCAATTTCACCCATATACCCCAAAACGGCTGCAAAGCCTTCGGGATCTTGCTCTGCCTGAATTTGAACAGATAAAGGACTTCCTGAAGTGTTTTCGTAAACTAAGGTGATTACTCCTTTTCTTTCCCTTTTCCATTCAAAAATACTAATTTTTTCCTTATTAATTTCAATAAAATTATCGCCGTTTTTGACAATTAGGTAGTTTTCTACATCAAAAAGTAGGGGTGGATCGGAAACTATAGTAAGTTCTCCCCATTCCCCTCTTAAATAGTATTTGCCATCCGCGCTAAAAAATTCGTCTATATTCCCGTAATCAACGCTACCATCTGGATCTGCAATGGGGCTGATGTTGTTCAGAACCAAATCGTAGGTTTGAGGGTAGGGAAAATTTAAGCTCATCCGCCGATAACAATACTGTTCTTCAGGTAAGGGTTGAGTGTAGAGAGAGTGATTTTCTGTGAGAACAGCTTCCAAGAGGATTTGTATAGATGTTTTATCATTAATGCTAAGTACATAGCTATCCTCTAGATAAATATTTTCAAATCCCGGAAATTGCCAGTAGTTTAAGCGTTCCATTTTTAAATGTCCCAATCAATAGGAGTATGATTAGCTGGGCTTTTTCTGTTAACGAGCTTTCCTTGTAGATCGATTCTACTGCCTTTAGCATTTTTTAGCTCTACATGAGGGTGGTTGCTTCCGGGAGCTCTTGGAGTTCCCTGTTTGAGTGTTAATCTAGTTACTCCGTTTTTATCAATATATTTTAACGGGCCATTAGGTGTTTGAGTAGGATGCCAGCCCTGTTGTGACTCAGCCCACATTTGAAAGTCGCTTGCTTTTGGATTAATCCTAGTTGAGATAGCTTGTGTTATGCGTTCCCATGCCATTCGCCCTGATAGAGTTGCCATAATTCACAATAAATTAGCTCGATTCTCCCGGCACCAACTCCAAGCGATATCGGTACAAAGCCACAGGATGCCCTCCAGCCGCGAAATAATCCGGGTCTTGGGGCGATAAATAAATCGCTGTCACCTGATCGGCTACAATTTTTTTACTCCCAGAAGATCCATTTTCCCCGCTTCCAATCACTCGATAAGCTGTGGTTGTTTCCACTTCGTTTAAATAAATATCAGTCTCGCCCCGAAACACCTGCTGAGAAATTTCTGTAGATACAAACTCCCGAGGATTCGGCGTTTCAGTGCCGCGACTGGTGACAATCGAGATTAGTTGGCGATCGCCTTTGAGTATGGTAATCTGGCGGTTGGGATTGTTTGGATCGACTTTCACGGAAAGTACGCCACCGTTGCCTAAATAGGCTTTGGCGATGTTCAAACCGTTAAAATTGCGATCGGCTACAATTTTAGGAGCTTTTTTAGATGTATAAGTAGAAATTAAACCAATAAATTTTTCAGGTTGAAATCGAACTTTAAACAATACTGGCTGCTGCAAATACTGGCGGTTTTTTTCAAATCCAGGCGTGACAATATTTGGGGCTAAAGGCGCTGCTAAATCTATTAAAGTGCTGGCAACATTCCAACTTCCGGCCATCCAGTCTGGATACACTAAATCTCCCTTAGCTACGGCGATGGGAGGCTTGCTATCCCAATTGGGAAAACTGGAAATGCGATCGCCCAAAACCCCCGCCCTCGCACCGCCACCCCACAGCAACACAACCAAAACCAGACAAAAAACCCAAATTACCTTCATACCAAATTACATTCAAACAGCTAACTTTATATTTTGCTCTAATTCGTTCGTAGTGAGGACTTCAGTCCTTCTTTTTGCGGACTGAAGTCCTCACTACCAAAAGTTGGTAATGAGGAATGCAAGTCCTTCTTTTTGCGGACTGAAGTCCTCACTACCAACCTTTTTTATTGTTTGTTAGTTTTAAATTGCCTCAACAGGTGCAGGTTCCCAAACCTCCCCGTATTGTTCTTTTAATTCGTGCCATTTTTCCACCTGTCCAGGTTCGTATTCACCAGGTTTTCCCCACTGCAAAAACGCGCTCAACGCAGCATCATTTTGCTCGTCCAGAAAACGAATTGCATAGGTAGTAAAGTTGCCTCTTTTTGCCTCGCCGGTCTCAAATTTCACTTGTTTAATTTTGTCCATATTTAGGTGAAACTCAAATATTTCGGCGTGCATATTTGCATATTTCCCCTTGGGCAACTCTGCATAAAACAGCTTGTGAATTGAACCGCGCACTTCCAGTACAGCGGCGCTGCTAGTCACGATCAAACGCAGCGTCCCCAATTTTTCGCAAGCTTCTAAGAATTCTTTGAGATTAGGCATAATTTGGAAATAGGTAATTGGGAATTGGGCATTGGGCATTAGTTATTAGTTGTTAGAACCAACAAATAACAAATAACCGATAACAACTGTCAATTTTTATGGAATTGGGCATTAGTTATTAGTTATTATAACAACAAATAACAAATAACAAATAACAAATAACCGATAACAACTGTCAACTGTCAACTGTCAACTGTCAACTGTCAACTGACTATTTTTCGTGCAATTCGTAAGCTGCAACAATCCGCTGTACTAGCGGGTGTCTCACCACATCTGACTGATTGAATTCGCAAAAAGCAATGCCTTCAACGTTACCCAGAATTTTTTGAGCAACTGACAGTCCCGACTGTTGGTTTGGTGGCAAATCTGTTTGAGTGATATCGCCCGTCACTACCATTTTCGATCGAAAGCCCAGACGAGTCAACACCATTTTCATCTGAGCAGGTGTTGTATTTTGAGCTTCGTCCAAAATGACGAAAGCATTGCTGAGAGTACGCCCTCGCATATAAGCTAAAGGAGCTACTTCGATCAAGCCTCTTTCCATTAAATCGGCCATTTTTTCGGGGTCGATTATTTCTTGGAGGGCGTCGTAAAGCGGGCGCAAATAGGGATCGACTTTTTGCTGCAAATCTCCAGGCAAAAATCCTAATTTTTCGCCTGCTTCTACGGCGGGCCTGGTTAAAATTAGCTTTTCGTACTGCTTGCTTAACAGTGCTTGCACTGCCAAAATAGCTGCTAGAAATGTTTTTCCAGTACCAGCGGGGCCGATGCAAAATGTTAGGTCGTGGGTGCGTACTGCTTGGACGTACTGCCGCTGCTTGAAGGTTTTGGCTCTTATTTCTTCGCCGCGGCGGGTTTTGGCGAGTACGTCTCGTTGCAAGTCTTGCAAATCTTCTTGGCGGTTGGTATCCAATGCGTAGCGCGCTGTTTGGATTTCTACTCCGGTGATGGTTTTGCCGGATTTCCAATAGTCGGAGAGCGATCGCACTAATTTATGACACAATTCTACTTGAGTTTTTGTGCCGGAAATCAGCAGTTCTTGGCCTCGCATTACCAGGTTGGCGCCGGTTTGCTTAGAGATAATTTTCAAGTTTTCTTCTTGATTTCCGGCCAGCGACATGGCGCTTTGATTGCTCGGTAACTCTATTGTTAGTTTTTCAGTCATGCCAGCATGAGCTCCTCCAAGTAAGTAATTAAAAGTTAACAATCAGCTTTGTTTTACGAACAAAAAGACGCCCGGTACTAGATTTTACCTAGTATCTCAGGCGTCTTTTCTGTTTAAATCGCAAATAAATTTGGTGCTTGAGGCACAAATCAAATCTCCCTTCTTTGACACTCTCAGGTCTAAAGACACGCTCGATTCTGCGATCGCGAGTAAACTCTCGCTGCGACCGTCAAACGCCGCCTAAACACTCAAAACAACTACCGACATTGCCAATGTTGTAATCGCGTTTACTTTTATTGTTTCAATGCTTTCAGAATCCATCACACTTGCCAAGACGCGGTACGCTCCACAACCTGCCATTATTTGCTCTTTCCTGTCATACTGACATCAGGACTTAAACCTAACCGTTGTTTCATAGGAGCCGGGATTTCTCCGATACTAGGATGCTTCAACACGTAGATGTTTTTTGTTCTTACTCCCAACTCAAATTATATCACATTTTCAAGAACACTCTTGACTGAAGTCCCTCGGGTCGCTTCCCTCTGAGCACGCTTTGTGTCTGAGTTTCCCGCATCCCGTGTTGCTTTGATGAAGTCAGACAACTTTAGATTTTAGATTTTAGATTTACCCGATCCCGCTGAGATTTTAGATTTAAAATTTTACATTTTTGTTTGATCGCAAAACTGGCAATCTCAAATCCAACGGGGTTTGTAACACAAAGTCTACAACAGGCAATCTAAAATCTAAAATTGTCTCTCATTCAGCAGAACAGTTAATAACCGGGAGTATTTCTGCTCGTTCTAAACGTAGGTGTGTTAGTACGGCGAGGTTGTTCTCTCGGGGTTCTGCTAGGTAAGGGAGTCGGCGACGGAGGCCCACTCCGGGGTCGGAAGTCTCCCCCATCGCGCCTAGCGCGATCCGGACGATCGCGATCCGAACGATCGCGATCGCCCCTAGGTGGCCCGGAGTTGCGATCGCCCGCTTCACCATCGTATATATCTAAGTACAGCGACTGGCCCGCCGTTTGCGCCACCGCTTCGAGGGTAGTTCTTATTGCCTGAATATTGCGTCCGCCCCTACCGTAAACCCGCCCTTTATCGGGATCTTCAAAAGCGAGCCGAACCCAGACCCGGGATTGGCGCGGGTGCAGTTCGCAATCAACTCGCAAAGACGCGGGCGACTCTAAAAAAGGCCCAATTAAAAACTTAACCAGTCCAGAATAGTTGGGACTAGCTGACTGCTGCTGTGCTGGATTCAACGTTGGCTCCGGCTCCGACTTGTTCAAATACATTCGCTTTTCTCAGGATGTCACGCACGGTGTCAGTTGGCTGAGCGCCTTCTTGCAGGCGCTTGACAATCGCTGGAACATCCAGCCTGGTTTCATTATTTCTGGGGTTGTAGAAGCCGAGTTCTTCTAGGGGACGGCCGTCGCGGCGGGTAGAGCTGTTCATAGCTACAATCCGGTAGCTGGTCTCGCGTTTTTTCCCGTATCTCTTCAATCGCAGTTTGATCATCTTCTTGCAGAATAGTCCTCGATCAATTGTGACATACTCCACGCGCGAAATCTCACATTATGCTGTGGGGAATTGGGCATCGGGCATCGGGCATCGGGCATCGGGCATCGAGCCTAAAAGCATTAATCTGCCAACTGACAACTGTCAACTGTCAACTGTCAACTGTCAACTGACGTTAACCTCCCAGCAAAATATCGCTGCGATTTGCTGCCCCCAAAGCTGGTCTAGCGCCGTCAATGTGCGGTGTAATTGCTAGTGGCAGGGCCGGTGCAGTTCCCCACTGCTGCACCAATTTTTGCAGAAATATATCTTGCTGCGCTCTCAAAGAGTCCCAATCGGTGCCGCGATTAATAATTGCAAACCAAACTAAACCCCGATCGCGCGTGGGTATGGCTCCAGCCAAAGCAATCACCGTATCTAAGGTACCGGTTTTCACCACAGCCGACGGCGGAATGTGTCGGTGTTCCAAAGTTCCTTTATCGCGCCCGGACACCGGAAACAAGTCAGCAATAGTCAGCCCCGTAGTCTGAAGGTTGCGCGCGATCGCCTGCATCATCCCACAAGCCGCCCTCGGAGACATCCGATTTTCCACTCCCAATCCCGAACCGTTAATTAATTGAAGTTCCGCCGCCGGCACCCCCGCCGCCCAAGTCGCTTGCTGCTGGACTATTTTGTGTCCGCCCAAATTGTCTGCCAGTATTTGGGCAATGTCATTGTCGCTGTGGACGTTCATCTGCTTGAGAATTTCGGGTAAAGGGAGCGATCGGCGCTTCAGCAGCAAATGTCCCGAGCTCACAAATTTTTCAGCAATCACCGTGCCGGCGATCGTTACTTGCGGCTTTCTCGTTCCCCGAGCCATCTTAGAATATATTGCCAGCACGTCAGAAGGCCAACTGCGCCCATTGAGAGCCTGCCGCAGACCCTCCCCCGCAGCCAAAGGATCGGACTGGTAATTCATGCGGAAATTGCCTGTCACCACTAAGTTGCCGGCCACGCGATCGATACCCATTTGATTGAGAGCATTACCCACGGCGATCGCCTCTTCCCACACAAACAACGGATCGCCACCACCACTGACAACCAAATCTCCTTGCAACACCCCATTCCTAATCGGCCCGGTTCCCCGGAACCGTGTTTCAAACTGATGCTCGGTGCCCCAAGTTTCCAGCGAAGCCAGAGAAGTGGCAATCTTAGTCAGCGAAGCCCCTGGCATCAGTACCTTTCCCTGCTGACTTACCAGTGGCACCATTCCGGCTTGTACCCAAACTCCCTGATTGCCGTCTATCAGATGTTTTGCCTTCAAATCTTTTAAATATTCCTCCACCGCGACGGATGTCGGCAAGTCTCGATTTGCTGCATCTACTCCTCCAAAAGCCAGCTCTTCGGCCACCACTAACCCGGGTATCCCTCCCCGCCAAGCCAGTAGCGACACAGCGTTGGGCGCGACACTGTGTACCCCAGCCATGTCGAGCCACAGAGACATGATTCCCGAGCTAAATAATAAATCCAGCATTTTTTACACCTATAGTTCAGTCAGTCGATTTTAGATTTTAGATTTTAGATTTACTCCACAGAATCAATCTGGGGGCTTGAACTCCGGTCTAAAATTTTGGGCCCGAGTCACGACGAGTGTCGGAAACTTTTATCCGTTTTTGGGCGGGGTCAGGTAAATTATTCTATTGAGTTTTTCAATTTGCAGTCAAAAATAGTAAAGTAGGCACAAACTCTATCAGAGTAGTCGCAAATGACAATTGTCCGATCGAGTGCGAGCAGATTTTAGTTATTTATTCGCACTTCTGGATTCAGACTCCAGATCCGCAAGAAACGGGTACAACGCCCCGACGCCATTCGTGGATGCTCCCAAAATTTTCGACCCTAGTTTCTGCTGCCAGATTTCAGGCTGTAACTCAATCGAAAATCGAAAATCGAAAATCGAAAATCGGCTGACTTCCTGGTAGAATTTTTAGTGTTTCTCAAACATTGGTCAATGGGATCGACACGCGCAAGAATTGCAATAGACGCTATGGGTGGGGATCACGCCCCCGCCGAAGTTGTAGCTGGAGCGCTTAAGGCACAAGAAGAGTTAGGCGTAGAGATTTTGCTGGTGGGCGACCCGCAGCAAATAGAAGACTCGCTACGTCTTCAAGACGCGATCGGCCGCGTCTCTACAGGTCAGCTAGAAATCGTTCCTTCAGAAGGAACGGTGGAAATGCACGAAGAACCTCTAAGTGCCCTCAAACGCAAGCCCAAAGCTTCGATTAACGTAGCCATGAACTTGGTGAAGCAGCAGCAGGCTGATGCTGTGGTGTCCGCCGGTCACTCCGGTGCGGCAATGGCGGCTGCCCTACTGAGGTTGGGGCGGCTACCTGGAATCGATCGCCCCGCGATCGGTGCGGTTTTGCCGACAATGGTACCGGGTACCTCTGTACTCATTCTCGATGTCGGCGCTAATGTGGACTGCCGCCCAAAATTTTTGGAGCAGTTTGCTCTGATGGGAACTATTTACAGCCAGTGCGTGCTGGGCGTCGCCGAACCAAAAATCGGCCTGCTAAACATTGGCGAAGAACCTTCTAAAGGCAACGACGCTGCGGTACGCACCCATCAGTTATTGGCGGACAATCCGAACATTCCTTTTGTGGGCAATGCCGAAGGCCGCGACGTGCTGTCGGGGAACTTTGACGTGATTGTCTGCGACGGGTTTGTCGGCAACGTGTTGTTGAAGTTTGCCGAAGCGGTGGGCGAAGTCGTAGTCCAGGTGCTCAAGGAAGAGCTGGTCAAAGGGCTCCAACATCAAATTAACGATCCTATGCTGCAAAAAAGCTTGCAAGGATTCAAGCAGCGAGTAGACCACGTTGAACATGGTGGCGGTTTGCTGTTGGGCGTTGCTGGAGTTTGCATTATCAGCCACGGTTCGTCTCAAGCTGCCTCGATTTTTAATGCCATTCGTTTGGCAAAAGGGGCTATTGACAACCAAGTGCTGGAGCGAATTAGATCGTCCAATCGCGAAAGCGCTGTGGAACAAGAAGCTTTGAACAGTTGACAGTTGACAGTTGACAGTTGGCAGTTGACAGTTGGCAGTTGGCAGTTGACAGTTGGCAGTTGACAGTTGACAGTTGACAGTTGAGTGCAACCTCGACCTGGAAGGAAGAGGATTGGAGTAATGAATAGTCTTCTTTTAATTTCTCCCGGGCTTGGGGCTTTAAACCAATTCTTTCTAGTAAGTAGAAATTAAAAATTAAAAAAGTCAAATTAAAAATGTCAGATTAAACCAACTGTTTTGCTTGAAAAAAGTAATTTCAGCAGTTTAAAAAATAGTTTAAATTTGAAGTTTTTAATTTTTAATTTCTCGACCGAACAGCGAGTAAATGGAGAGGAATGTTGCAGCAATCAGGGTTCGGCATTGCCGTCACGGGTAGCGGGTCTTGTACACCGCAGGTTTCGCTAGATAATAATGGTTTGAGTCAGATTGTAGAAACGTCTGACGAGTGGATTGCGGCGCGAACGGGCATTCGATCGCGCAGGCTGGCGGACGATCGCACTTCTTTGTGCGATTTGGCATCGGAGGCATCCCGCAGGGCGATCGCCATGGCAGAAATTTCGCCGACAGATATCGATTTGATTATTTTGGCCACATCAAGCCCTGACGATTTGTTCGGCACTGCGGGCAAAATTCAATATCAGTTGGGCGCTACAAAAGCTGTGGCTTTCGATTTGACAGCAGCTTGTTCGGGATTTGTGTTTGGTTTAGTTACAGCCTCGCAGTTCATTCGGACAGGCGTTTATCAAAATGTTTTGCTGATCGGAGCAGATATTTTATCTCGCTGGGTGAATTGGTCGGATCGGGGTACTTGCATTTTATTTGGAGACGGTGCAGGTGCGGTGGTATTGCAGGCTTCAGAGGTCGATCGATTTTTGGGATTTGAAATTCGCAGCGACGGCACGCAAAATTCGTCTCTCAATTTAGCCTACAAAGCCGAGTCAAAATCATTAATTGAGGGCGTGAATATCGGACAAGGTGGATTTGAGCCGATCGCCATGAACGGTCAAGAAATCTATCGGTTTGCCGTCAAAAAAGTGCCGGAAGTCATAGAAAAAGCGATGTTTCGGGCAAATATCAGCGCCGAAAAAATTGACTGGCTGCTGTTGCACCAAGCCAATCAACGGATTCTCGATGCAGTTGCCCAAAGGCTCAAGATTCCCCCGGAAAAAGTAATCAGCAATTTAGCAAATTACGGCAATACCTCAGCAGCTTCAATTCCCCTTGCTTTAGACGAATCGGTGCGTCTGGGTAAAGTTAAATCTGGTGAGACTATTGCTGCGGCTGGTTTTGGTGCAGGTTTGAGTTGGGGGGCGGCGATTTTTCAATGGGGAAGGTAATACGATTTTAGATTTTAGATTTTAGATTTTAGATTGGGGAATCACTGATGAACTATGGGTTGGAAGCGCAGGCTAGCAGTTTCATGATTTTAGGGAACTGGTACAATATTTTGCTCTAAACTTGCCCTGCTGACATCGGGCGTGCGACCATTAAAAAAGAAAAATCTTTTAACACGCCATACACAGGTCATAGCATAGGGTAAAGCCTGCACCAAGCCGTGCATCCTTCGACAGGAATTCTGGACAAGAGTGTGCTGCCATTGAAAATCCTCTATTTTTGGATCGACTTTCCCCAGCTAGAAGGTTGAAAATTGTGCTACGGCGATCGACCTGAATTAAAGTAGCAAAAAAAATATAAACCTCGAAAAAAGCGCAGTTATTATGTTATAGTTGTGAGTCGCGAGTAGATAGTTCGTGAACCGAAAGATAGCGGAGACCAGTCAGCGAACTCAGAAGCGGGAAACAAAGAATTTTTGCAATCACTTTCTTAGCAACCACCAATTAGCAGATTACCGGAAAAATGACTAAAACAGCATGGGTATTTCCCGGACAAGGTTCCCAGGCGATCGGGATGGGTGCAGACTTATTAAACTTGCCAGCAGCCAAAGCTAAATTTGAGCTGGCTAAAGAAATTTTAGGCTGGTCTGTCCCTGAAGTTTGCCAAAAAGAAGAAGCAAAACTATCTCGGACTCTCTACACTCAGCCTTGCTTGTTCGTAGTAGAAAGCATTTTGGCAGACTTAATGCGAGAAAAGAGCGATCGACCCGCAGTAGTTGCCGGTCACAGTTTAGGAGAATATGTTGCCCTGTACGCAGCAGGCGTCTTTGACTTTGAAACGGGATTGCGCTTAGTCAAACGCCGCGCCGAACTGATGGAGACTGCCTCCGGCGGGCAAATGGTGGCGTTGATCGGCTTCGACAGGCAGGAATTAGAACTGCAAATTCAATACAGCCGAGATGTGGTGCTCGCCAACGATAACAGCGAAGCACAAGTAGTGATTTCTGGCACGCCGACAGCAGTAGAAGATTTGCTAGCCAAAATAAAAGTCAAACGCGCGGTTAAATTGAATGTTTCCGGCGCGTTTCACTCTCCCCTGATGGCCGGGGTGGCGGCAGAGTTTCAACTAGCGTTAAAGTCGGCAAGATTTTCCGATGCTAAAATGCTGGTACTCTCGAACTCAGAACCGACAGCGACTACTAGCGCAGCTACTCTAAAACAGCGGTTGAATTATCAAATGACTAAAGGCGTGCGCTGGCGAGAAATTTCTCTGCAATTGCCACAACAAGGAATCGATCGCGTAGTGGAAATTGGCCCAGGTAAAGTTCTCACAGGTTTGATCAAACGGACTTGTCCCAATTTAGCGCTGGTAAATGTCAGCAGTTTTGCAGATTTGCCCGCTTAATCTATTGTTAACCGATTATTCAGCCGCAGGCTTTCAACAGTTGACAGTTGACAGTTGACAGTTGACAGTTGACAGTTTAAGAGCGACCTCTACCTAGAAGGAAGAGGATTGGAGTAATGAATAGTCTGATTTTAATTTCTCCCGATCGGGGTTCCGGCTTTCAACCAATTCTTTCTGGTAAAATTGAGTTAATCGATCAGAAAATTGCCGAAAAATAAATAGCACAACAGGAAAATTTTACTACGACCTGTTGTGCAAATTTGCGATCGACAATCCAAACAGCTAAAAATCGCGATTAAAAATAATCTATATATCGATCGCCCTTGAGGTCGATCGGCAAATTCTGATTTAAACTAGGAATAAAAATCAAGCTAATCCGGTACTTATATGAAAAAAGCTATTTACTGGCTGATGGGCGAAAAAGCCGGCAGAACCATAGTAGGCGGGTGGAACTGGCTGTGGGGACTTCCCGTAGAATCCGGTGGTAAAATTTCAGTCGCCGTAGCCGAAGAGTCGCTGCGATCGATGCAAGAGTCCGTCCAAAAGCTCGCAGAAGCAGTTTCTAAACAAGTTGCAGCCTACCAGCGCACCAAAACAAAATATGAAGAAAAAGTTAGAGAGATGCAAACTTTAGAGCGCCAAGCCAAGACAGCCAACCGCAACGGCAACGAAGAAGCAGCCCGCTTAGCCATATCTAAGGTAATTCAGATAGAAAAAATCCTGCCGCAGTACGAAGATGCAGTAAAACAAGCCGAACAGTTTGTGAACGCTTCCAAAGACAAGCTGAATCGAGAGCGCACGAAGCTGGAAGCCTACAAAACCGATATGCAAAACATGAAAGATATGGTCGAGATTAACGAAGCTCTCGGCGCCATATCCAAAGTCAACAACGATCTTAATATTGATTCAGCTCGATCGCAATTTGAACAAGCCAAAAATGCCGTCGAAAAGCATAACCTCGAACAGCAAGCTTTAGCAGAAATATCTGAGAACCCCCAAGAAAGACTTCAGGCAGAATTAGAAAACATGACCGAAGATGATGAAGTCAGTCGCAGGCTGCAAATGTTAGACGACCCGGACAACAAAAAACTTCCGAACTAAGGAGAATTTTATGGCTAAGAGCGGGCCTCCCCCCATAGTTTTTATTTTTTTATTCCTGTTCCTCGCAGCCGGTGGCTGGTTTTTTCTGAACAAACCAGCGGCACAGGATGCTAACAATTCCTCCAATCCCCCAACACCCGCAGGCGGTGGCAGTTCCAACCCGCTTCCCGTTGCGCCCGCAGCCGGCTTAGCATCGCCTGTTGCTGCTAGTTCCTTTGCACTACCAGTTGCCGTACCTGCGGGCACGGCGGTGAGAATTGACGGTTCTACCAGCATGGTGACAATCAATCTCAACCTTAAGAATGGCTTTCAAGCCAAGTTTCCCAGCACTACAGTCGATGCCAAAGCAAATGGTTCTGCAAAAGGAATTCAGGATTTGGTGGCGGGAACAGCCGATATTGCCGCGATATCGACCGCTTTGAATGCCCAAGACCAAGCTAGGGGTTTGGCAGCAGTGCCCGTTGCTTTAGATAGAATTGCGATCGTAGTCGGCACTAACAACCCGTTTCAAGGAGGTTTAACTGCCGCTCAAGTTCAAGACATTTTCAAGGGAAATGCTCAAGACTGGTCAAAAGTCGGCGGTTCAGCAGGCTTGATTAAGGTAATTAACAGACCCGAAATTAGCGGCACTCACCAAACTTTCAAAGAACAAGTGCTCGGAGGCGGTAGTTTTGGCACCGGGCAAAATGTTACTACGCTCGATCGAGATGCGACAACTCCGCTGCTGCAAGCTTTAGGTAACAACGGCATCGGCTATGCCACTTTCGCTCAAGTTGTCAATCAGAAAACGGTGAGGGTTGTACCCGTAGACGGTGCGACGCCGGAAGCCCCCAATTATCGCTATCAGCGCCAGTTGTACTACGCTTACAAAAATCCCCCCAGCCAAGCGGTTAAGGATTTCTTGGGTTACGCGACTTCCGAGGAAGGAAAAAAAGCGATGCTAGCCGGAAATTAACAGGCCTGAGTTAGCCATCAACTCGCGCGGGTGCGTCGCTGCGGGAATTCTCGCCTCTATTTCAAGTTATGCGATCGCGATGCACCCGCGCATCATTACGTCCTGCGTTTTTTTGCAAGTCCTAGTTAATTTTACAGAGCGGAACTGATAGGCTAAAATTCAGTGTAATTTAAAATCTAAGGTTTTCCGTGAGCAAAAGTCGCGAACCAGTCGAAAGTTTACTTCTTTACTATTTATTCAAGTGGTCAATTGTCAGCCCGATGCTGCACCTTTACTTTCGGGGGCGCATCTACGGTGCAGAAAATGTGCCAGCAGAAGGCCCATTTGTGGTAGTCAGCAATCACGCCAGCGATTTCGATCCGCCGATTTTATCTAGTTCCATGAGGCGGCCAGTGGCATTTATGGCAAAGGAAGAGTTATTTAAAGTTCCTATTTTGAAGCAGGCAATTACGCTTTATGGTGCCTATCCAGTCAAGCGGGAAAGTGCCGATCGCAGTGCAATTCGATCGGCTATCCAGTCTTTAGAAAATGGATGGGCTACGGGTGTATTTTTGCAGGGAACTCGGACGCCAGACGGTAGAATTACTGATCCGAAATTGGGGGCTGCGCTGATAGCTGCTAAGGCAAAAGCACCGCTATTACCCGTTAGTTTGTGGGGAACTCATGCGATCGCATCCAAAGGTTCAATAGTGCCGCGTCCGGTGCCGCTGACGGTGCGAATTGGCAAGCTAATTGAGGCGCCCGCTTCGTCGGATCGCGCGGAATTGGAAGCGCTGACTCAAAGATGTGCAACTGAGATTAATGCGATGCACGATTTGGGTCGCTGAACCGGGCGAATAGAATTCGCACGCCAGACAAACAAAACCCACTCCAAGCGGGTTGAAGAACGGGCGGTTAAAGTTACGTTATTTTCTTCATTCGGCGTCCGGCGGAATTCGTTTTTGTAGTTTGACCTCTTACTCTGATGACGGGCGCTTCGCCACATAAGCGCTTCGCGCTGGCTTCGCCTACGAGTAAGAGGTCAAAAGCGGTTTCAACCGCCGTCCTTTCTTTGTCTATTCAATTCTGGCTTGGCTGAAGTTAGCGCCTGTATAACCCGTAGTCAGCCACATAATGGCTCTAGCGCCGTCGCGGAGAGCTTTTTGCACGGGTTCGGGGGTTCGCCCAGACGGAACTGCTACAGGCTTAAAACTAATCCCTCGACTGCCGAGCACGATTTCGCCAATAATCTGAGCTCGCCGCATATGATCGTCAGAAGTGATCAGATACACGCTCTCAATCCCTTGAGCTTTCAATTCATCTACCAGGGTGGTAAAATTTGTTACCGTATCCACTGCTCTGTAGTCTAAGTGCAGGCGATCGGACTTAATTCCCGCTTCTGAAAACACCCATTCGGCGAACTCAGGATTGCTCCCAGAAGACACCCAAATCGGCAATTGAGGGTGCGATCGAGCAAATTTGGCGGCAAACACCTCTCGCTCCGTAGCCCCACCTAGAACCAACAAAGCTTGGGGTCTCTGAAATTCGCTCTTAAGCTGCTGATAGCCAAACCAAAACGCCATCAAAAGCCCTAGTAGGAACCAAAAATTGGGTGAATTCCTCAAACGCGGGTAACGCCGCCTGTTTAAATTTATTCTCAACCACATCTAAACCTATAAAAACTTTATTTAGCTGACACAGGAACCATAACAAAAAATACCGCACGTACAACCCACTAACAGGAATTAAAAATTAAAATTTAAACAATGGTCAGAGGATTTTAGATTTTAGATTTTAGATTTTGGATTGAATATACAGGTTAACGCATATGCAAAGCAGAAGGATAAAACTTAGGGTTTACCCTTCTGCTTTTAATTGTTCTTGATTTTTAACGGGACTGGCCGGGTTCGAACCGGCGACCTAGCGCTTCAGATTTGTGTGAGTTTCCCCACTCTCCGGACTATTCCTTCACCGTAGGCTTGCGGCCTTTAGGTGGTGGCCGTATGTTTAGGAGGTTTTATGGTGTTTACTTCCTAAAGCCAGTCTCTGCACCTTCCTTACCTAAACAAAATTTAGATAAAGCTTGGCTCAAGATTACCGTATCTGCTGTCAGACTTAGGCTTCCTTGAGTTTGACCACATTCACTCCCAGAGTTTCCTCGCAGGGTGCCCGATTCTTCAGGAGGCGCTTGCTCTATCCATCTGAGCCACAGCCCCAGTTGCTGAACCGTTTTGATTATAGCAGGTAATGGCGATTTTGAATTTTTTATTTTGGATGATTAGCGATCGCCCGTAGCAACTCTCCCGACAATGCGGGCAAAGTTTTCTGCTGCGGTGAGTTTACCAGCACCGTAACAAGCGCGATGTCTCCAGGCGGTAACGGGGAGGTGTCCGGGGGGAGCATTTTCGCTGAATGAGAGCTCGCTGTAATATTTCCAATTTTCTTTGACTCGCCAGCCGAGTCGATCGCACAATTGGGTATAATTTCCGGCGGTACTTTCCCAAATCTGTTGTTGTACGGTGAATCCAAACCGCCCGCTGCTGTGTTGTTGCCAAAGTTTGTCGATCGTGCGAAGGTCTGTAAGAGGAAACCCGTCAATATCGGCTGCACTCAGCCAGCCTTCGTCTTCCCTGACAGAGATTTGCAGCAAAATTTCCCAAGTATGTTCGTCTGCTTTGCGCCATTTTCCAGTTTCTAACAGCTTTGTCAGTTGTCGGTAATCCATCCCCACTTCAGAGATAGCCGGAGTTTGGTCAGGTAAGGCGCCGATTTTCTCTTCCAGTCGCAGTAAAGTGCTGGTAATGGATTCGGGATTGAGTTGTTCGAGGCGGTACAGAACCCATTCTAACTGAGATTGCAGGTACGCGCGGGCGATCGCACCTTGCTGTAATTCCTCTTGCAACTCGTCAAATCTGGCTGACCAATTTTGTTGATTGCGGGCCGATTCCCACATTTGTTTTGCCCACTGCAATCGAACTTGTTCTTGTTTTAAATAAGTTTTGGAAGGCTTAGCACGCTGCGGGTAGGGAGTCAAATCCCAGCCACAAATCGAGCAAAACTCTGCTTTTTTTTCTAGGTACTCAGCACCGCACACTGGACAGTCAGACATAGTAAATTACCCAGCACTGACATGAGTACAGGTACAGTGTGGACTTTCAATAGCCCTGAAATGATCTTGCAAATTGCAAAATAATCTCGAACCTTCAGGCTTATTTACGGAAGCCCCAATAACAGCAATATTCTTACTGCCGTTTAAGTCGGCATCACCTTTCCATCCACAATGACCACAAGCAAACTTTTTGCCATTCCTATAAGACTCACCCTTTACAGGATGAATATGGTTGCACTTGTGGCACATTTGGCTAGTGTATCTAGGCTCGACAAACAAAATCTTGACGCTATGCTTTATGGCTTTGTATATTAGGAATTGGCGCAACTGAAAAAATGCCCAGCTATTGCTAAGTCTCCGCTCTTTTTTCGAGCGTGGCTGCTGATTTGTGCGCTCCCTAATTCCAGTCAAATCTTCCAAAGCGATCGCTTGATTTTTGTTTTGAGCCTTAGTTACGATACGGTGACTGATAGTGTGATTTACCAATGTCTGAAAGCGCTTTCAAGAGCCCGACAACCGTTTCAACAATTCTCGACATCTACGCCGAGTGCTGCGCGTGCCCTTCGTGGCTTTTTGTTGGAGATTCGCTCTCAACTTGGCATAATGATTTCTAACTTGGGTAATTTGTTTACCGCTAAATGTATCTCCATCAGAAGTAACTGCAATGTCAGTCCTACCCAAATCACAGCCCAAAACTCGATCGCTTGGTGGAGGTTCGACGGGCATAGATTCAAGCTGAATATTAAGATAGTAACTACCATCATTGCGTTTGCACAAAGTAGCAGTCTTTGGGTTTTGACCTTTCAACAATCCAAGTTGGTAGTTTCCGATAGCCAGTACAAACCGTTCCCTACCACCAGTAGTAGTCAAACTTACCGTCCAATCTTTTTCCCTGAAAGAAAAGATACGAGCATCGTAAGTGACGCTAGTAGGAGTAAATTTATTGACCGACTTCCCATCTTTTTTGGCTGTTTTTCTGTTACCAGAAACCCGTCTGATAGCATGGATTGCCAACTGCGCCGAAAGTCCAAACATATCTCTGACATCGTGATATATCAAGGATTGCATCGCCAATTCGTTTGTCAGAGTTGGCGATACAGTTTGATTCACATATTCGCAAGCATTCGCGAACGCCTGAAGTGTTGCATCAATTTTGATGGACTGCTCAGGCATTACTTGGAGTTTGCAAGATACTGTCAGGACTTGTTTCATGACAAGATTCTATCATGTATTGAAGAAAGTCTGTCTGCGTTTATCAATAATTTGTTCAGCTATGCAAGCCTCACGCGCATTCCTCCCGTCACTCAAGTTCGTACCGTGTTTGGTGCGGGACTCCTGTTGTTTTAGTTGAAGTAAATTCAGTTGCCAAGTAATTATATGACATCTGCCTAATAATTTTCTGATTGTATTGCTGGCCCAGACATCGCACGAGTGATATCATTCAGTCTCGAACTGGTTTGTAGTGCGGAATGCGAGTCCGAGCCAAAGAAGGACTAAAGTCCTGACTACGAAGCTATTTTTCTGATTCGTGATTGACTGGTTTGTAGTGCGGAATGCGAGTCCGAGCCAAAGTCAGCGATAGGGTTCGTCAGTTTAGTCATTTTTAACGATCGCCAAAAATCTCATTCTGACGCACCATCTATTCAGGGTGTGCATCAGTTTTGAGATTATCAATTGTCCCAGGAAATATCTTGAGCGGATGCACCCTACTTTTACTTCCTGCATTTCTTC
This sequence comes from Microcoleus sp. PH2017_24_DOB_U_A, assembly GCF_020738205.1. Classification (NCBI taxonomy): domain Bacteria; kingdom Bacillati; phylum Cyanobacteriota; class Cyanophyceae; order Oscillatoriales; family Microcoleaceae; genus Microcoleus; species Microcoleus sp. PH2017_24_DOB_U_A. Next base: position 26,404 of record NZ_JAEQCT010000026.1, on the reverse strand, counting down.
GCAAATTATCTTTAATTTATCTGCGTTTATCTGTGTTTATCTGCCTTAAATCTGCGGTTGCTCTAGCCATCAAACATTTATGAAATAAGTCATCTACAGTTAATTAAATCGCTCTAACAAGGCAAGCGAATAGTAAACAAGCTGCCTTTACCCAACTCGGATTTGACCACGATCGTGCCGCGGTGAGCTTCGACTATTTGGCGGCAGAGGTGCAGTCCCAAACCTGTGCTGGATTTCTTGTGAGTTCCCGAGCCAAACCTTTCAAATAACTTCGCTTGTTCGGCGGGAGAAATTCCGGCGCCGGTGTCTTGGATTTCCATAATTACCCATGCCAGCGGTTGGTTTTTGAAGCTCGTATAAACAGGTGAATTGGCAGCTTTTAAGCGGATATCTATAGAGCCGCTGTCGGTGAATTTTATCGCATTTCCGATTAAATTAGTCAGCAAGCGGTGCAACTCCAGACGATCGCCCGGATACTTGGCAATCGGAGCACTTTCTGCACTTTCACTCAAGTCTAAATTCACCGACAAATTTTTAGCATCGGCTAGGGGAGCGAGTTCTTCGGCTACTTCGGTAATAAGCTGGCGCAAGTCAACCGGAGCGAAACTGAGGGATTTGCGCCCTGCTTCGTAGCGGTAGACTTCTAGCAGCATATTTACCATCGCGATCAGGTTTTTGTTACTGCGAACCATTGTCCCGAAAGCGTCGCACATGGGGAGCGAGATTTCTCCCAAAGCTCCCTGCTGCATTAAAGTTAGCATTCGATCGGCTGCTACGAGGGGCGTCCGCAAGTCGTGAGCGAGTCGGGAGACAAAATCTTCGCGCTGGAGGGCGATCGAATTTCGTTCGTCTACGCTGTGTTTGAGCCGCAAGAGCGATCGCACCCTCGCCAGCAGTTCGTCCATTTCCACGGGTTTGCGGATAAAATCGTCTGCGCCCATGTCGAGTCCCTGGACTACACTGGCGCTGTCGTGAGCTGTGATCAGCAAAATCGGGATAAAGGGCAATTCCTTATTTTGTCGCATTCGCTGGGTGACTTCGTAACCGTCCATTCCCGGCATCATTACGTCTAGCAATACCAAATCGGGGGTTGACTTGTCAATTTGGCTTAAGGCCGAAAAGCCGTTCTCGGCCGTGCTAATTTCGTAACCTTCTTCTTCCAGGATTGTCTGCACCAACAAAACATTATCTGGTGCGTCATCTACAACCAGAATGCGATCGGCTTTTGTGGCATTCGGAACAGATAAATAGTTCATTTAATTGTCGGTATGAAAATAAATACTAACTTTAATGTGGCATCCGATTCATGTTTTCACATTTTTCCACTTCTTAACTCTGTCATAAGGAAGATCTCAAAACTTTATCCAATTTTTTTACATTTAGGCTCTCGGATATGATAAAATATGCTACTTTTTTGTCATAGTATGCACGCCGTCCCATTCGTCGGGCGGGGGTATTTCCAAATAGCTGAGGGATCGCTCGATCTGAACTTCCACAGGTCGATCGCTCGGTCGCATAGCTAAAGCCGCCTCAAAATAATTAATAGCTTGCTGAAAATTTCTAGCAATATAAGCATGGCGGCCGTTGTTGTAAAGTTCCAAAAACCTTTCGGTTTCCCCATCGAGGGGATCGGAATTAATTTGCAGCAACTCGTAAATGCCGACCGGCTGATTTTTGCCCTTAACCCGCACCTTGTCCAACTCTCGCACCCAAATCCGTTCGCGGCACAAATTGTAGGTAAATTCGCTCAAAATTATATCGCAGCCGTACTCCTTTGTAAGCTGTTCCAAGCGGGAACTCAAATTCACCGCATCCCCGATTACGGTGTAATCCATCCGCTTTTCCGAACCAATATTTCCCGAAACCACCTCTCCAGAACTAATCCCAATTCCGAAGCGAAACGGATCGGCGCCTGGGCGAGAATCATTAAACTCTTTCAAGCGCCGGCGCATATCTAAAGCCGACTGCACCGCCATCCAACCGTGACTTTCCGGGGGATTGAGCGGCAGGGGCGCACCGAACACCGCCATTAAAGCATCGCCGATAAACTTGTCTAAAGTGCCTTCGTAGTGGAAAACGGCCTCCACCATCGTCTCAAAATACTGGTTCAATAGGGCCACAACTTCCGAGGCTCCCAAATTTTCGGTCAGAGTGGTGTAGCCGCGAATGTCGGAAAATAAAATAGTAACTTCTTTGCGTTCGCCCACCATCAGGGAGCCTTCGCCCAAGGCCATGATTTTATCTACGACTCCGGGAGTCATGTAGCGAGACATTGTGGTTTTCATCCGCTTTTCGCGGCTGATGTCTTCGAGTACCACTAAACCGCCGCGCGCGCCACCTTCTGGATTGATCAGCGGGTTGACAGTTAAATTCAAACTGCGTTCAATTACTTTAATTCGAGAGCCGGAGATGGGTAGGGGACAATAAGGGTGATAGAGGTCAGCATTCCGCAGCGAAAATAGAGATTGGGAATTAGCTAATTCTGCCTGCGCTACTTCCTCAGTCCAGGCGCTGTTTTCGCCCCAAGCGTAATATAAGGTGGGGTCATTGCGATCGGGCACGGCCAAAATGTAACTTTCTGCTTCTGTATCTGCTGCTGCGCTACCCAGTGTTGTTTCCACCAACAGTCCCACAGTTAAACTTTGTTCGGGAACGTAATGTCTGGCAGCATTCAGGAGACTGTCTTCGAGTCGAAATTGCAAATTATCGATCGGCACAACTTCCCAAACATAGCGATCGATCAGTTTATCTTCCCAAATCACGAGATTGTGTTTGCTTTTATCTTGATTTACCGGACAGCCCAACAATTCCAGCGCGGCTTCGTTAATTGTGACAATTCGCCCCTGCAAATCGGTGGAAATGACTGCATCTGAAAGACTTTGCAGCATATCTTTTTGATACTGCTTTTCCACCATCACGTTCTGAAACAGTTGAGAATTTTGCAGCGCCATTCCGGCTTGGGAATTAAATGCTCGCAAAAACTCTTCGTCGGAAGTTGTGAAAGTGCCTTGAGTCTTATTAATTAGTTGAGTCACCCCAATCAGCTCACCTTTGGCGTTATGAACCGGCATACACAAGACAGTGCGAGTGCGATATCCCGTTTGCTGGTCTGTAGATGGGTCAAAGCGGGGATCGTCGTAAGCATCTGTAATATTTAGAGTTTGACCGGTCGAAGCCACGTAGCCTGCAATTCCTTTGTTAGCAGGAATGCGGACTTCCATCATCGTTTTGCCGTCGGCCTTGGCGAGTTTTGTCCAAAGTTCGTTGGTTTCGGGATTTAATAAAAATAGCGTGCTGCGATCGGCTTGCATCAAGTCCCGAGCTTGATCCATGACAGAGCGCAAAGTTGTTTCCAAGTCAAGGCTTTGACCCAACGTCGTGGTAGCTCTCAAAAGTGCGGCCACCCCTCGCTGGTTGCGGGCCACGACGTAGAAAGATTGACAGCTTTCGAGAATAATCCCGATCGAATCTGCAAAAGCCTGAAACTGCTGTTCGTCTTCCTCGGTAAAGGGGGCATTGCCAGCTTTGTTTAACAGTCTCACCACCGCTACGGGTTCGTGCTGGCTCTTACTGCTAAAAATCGGCATACAGAGGATAGTCTCAACCCGGTAGTTCGGCGGTTCGTCTACTTCGGCATTAAAATGCTCGTGTTCTCTACCATGCAAGACATTGAGCGATTTTCCAGTAGTTGCTACGTAGCCTAAAATGCCTGCATCCATCGGCAAGCGAATTTCTATATCTTCGCCCGTGAGCCCATCCACTGTTTTGTGCCACAGTTGATTTTTGTTGGCATCTACCAAAAAAATTGTTGTCCGGTCTGCTTGCAAAATTTGACCAATTTTGACAGTGAAGGCATCTAACAGTTGCTCTAAGAGAGTTTCGAGTGCTTCATTGTTAATCAGGTCCATTGCCCGGATAAATTGCTGAAATTCAGCCGTTACAAAGTCCAGCAGGCACACTAATTCAGTAACTGGCAAGCTCTTAACACGAGAGGTCAATGCCCCCATAAAATTGACTTGAGTCAGTGTAGCCAGAACGCTACCAGCATTGGAGAATGTCATGATTAACTGCTTGCTCAGAGGGGTAGATTGACCGGCTGGTCGATCGCGGTGCTAGATTCTGCGGTGCAAACTGTTTAAGTTGTTTGCTTTTCAACTCAGCATTCGATTGTCGGTTTGATGAATAATGGGTTCATTCTTTGGCGGATGAAACTTCAGTTTGCTTGTTAGAGATGCTCGATCTTTTTTTTGTTACAACATCGATACTGATGAGAGTTCGCCAGGCATGAGCTGAACTTGACTTCGGAACGCTGGCAGCCTGAAAACGAGCTTCTAGGCTTTTGTTCGATCGATCGCGGGCGATGTATATTTTACCCTCTGTGCTCGGCTGCTGGGCGGTGTGACTGTTTTAGCGCACTCGGCGACCGTATCCGGTCGGCTGCCGCCGCGCCCCAGTTTTGCCGCCCGCGAAGCATTCCAAAGCTATTCATAGTTTAATGGTAAACGCAACAGCAGGATAGCTACCGCAATCAAAGCCTCAAAAAAGTTCGATCGATCTTTGAGGACATTCCTCCTCGCTAGAAACTGCCTCGGGATGGAAGCTAAGCTGTCGGTGATGTTTAACATCGCGACATCTTGTCAAATTTAAGCAGCAGAGGCCATGGACTGGGAAAATACCACCGATCGATAGTAGCCTCGTAGTTGGTTAGTCGCCGCAGCCCAACCCCAGCGTTCGGCTTCAGAGCGAGCGTTTTGGCGGAGGGTTTCTCGTTCTTCGGGATTCGCAAACAGGCGCTGGGTAGCAGTCAGAGCTCCGGCTTCATCGGCGGGGTCAAATAAATAGCCGTTAACACCGTCTGTGACAATATCGGGAATTCCGCCACTGCGAGCCGCCACTACGGGAGTCCCCGCAGCCATAGCTTCGAGGAGCACTAAGCCCAGGGTTTCGGTACGGGAGGGAAAAATGAAGGCATCAGCAGATGCGTAAGCAGAAGCCAATTCTTGCCCCTTGAGGTAGCCAACAAAATTTGTGGGGGTGCCGGCAAAATATTGTTCGAGGGTTTGGCGGTGCGGGCCGTCTCCCACTAGGGCGAGGCGGGCGCCGGGAATGGCGGCGAGGACTGGTTTGATGGATTCGATTTCTTTTTCGGCACCGAGGCGGCCGACGTAGAGGAGTAAGGGGCTATCTGGGTTATTTTCAGAAAGGCGCGATCGCATTTCTCGACTTGCCAATTCGGGGACAAACATTTCCGTATCTACACCGCGCTGCCACAAGTCTACTCGCTCAATGCCATGAGTTCTCAACTCATCCACCATTGCTGTAGAAGTGCACAGATTTAATTCAGCTTGATTGTGCGCCCCTTTGAGCAATTCCCACAGCAATGGTTCGAGCATTCCAAAACCGTAATGGTGCAAGTATTTGGGTAAATGCGTGTGGTAAGAAGCCAAAATCGGAATATTGAACTTTTTGCCGTAATAGATCCCGCCCAATCCCAAAATAGCGGGATTGACAACATGAATAAGATCCGGTTGAAACTTCTGTAATTGTTGACCGATCGCCGGACTGGGCAGTGCCATTTTCAGTTCCGGGTACATCGGTAAAGGCAAACCCTCAACACCGTAAACTCGGGCACCTTTGTATTCTGTAATTCCGTAATCTGGAGAAAATATCAGAACTTGTTCGCCCGATCGCTGCAAGTGATCTACAGTGTGAATCAGGCGCGTCACAATGCCGTCTATTTTTGGCCAAAATGTTTCAGTGAACAGAGCAATTTTCATAAAACGAAGGAAGAAGGAAGAAGGAAGAGGGAAGAAGGAAGAAGGAAGAGGGAAGAAGGAAGAAGGAAGAGGGAAGAAGGAAGAAGGAAGAGGGAAGAAGGAAGAAGGAAGAGGGAAGAAGGAAGAAAGCTGTAGTTATACAGGTTTTCATAAAGATGAGGTATGCCAAATTCTGCTACTCTCAGTAGAGAGAACACACACTGCGGGCGAGCGTCTTTACTCCCAGAAACCTCAGAAAGCTTAGAGAAACTATCGATTACCAATTGCCAATTACCAATTACCAATTACCAATTCCCCATTACCAGACATACCTCATCTTTTTGAGAAAGGCTATATTCTTTGATATATTGTTTAGGAAATCGATACTCCCAGTCTTTGGCAAATGTCGGGGTTAGTAACAGGATACACTGCCTCGCGAGGAGTAAGTAATTGGGCAAGATCGCCCGTATTATATTGATGCTGTTGCTGCACAAATTCTGAAATATCCTCAATGTTAACAATCCATTCTTGGGCATAACTGGCAAGATAACTGCCACGCAAGCCGAGTTGAATTGCCCGCCGTTCCAGTTTCGCGCCACTGGGATGGTGGTCTGGGTCCCATTGCAGCCGCACGGATGAATTTTTAACAGCTTGTTTCCATTCTTTTTCGCTTCCGTACACTACTGAAACGAAATTGGAATGGACGACAGATGCTAAAATTTCGTCAAAAGCCGATCGCTTTAACGAAACCGCCAAAATTACTTCTTGTCCGGGTTTTGTACCCCATTCCGAACGATACATCATCCAGAGAAAGTTTGGCTTAATCCAACTCATGCGGTTAAGACTGAACTCGCCGCCGAAATAACCGCGTTCCGCTGCAAAGTGACCGATCGCCGGACGGTAAGCTTGATAGACAACAACAGTATCATCGTCAAATTGTGCTAAAATGTGGCGACCTGTATTCGGCCACCGCATTTTTTGGTTTAAGTAAGATTCTGTCAGCAGCTTCATCTGAAGTTATTTGCGATCGAGAGGTTGTTCCGGCAAGATACAAATTCCCTGAATGCCAATTGATAAAATTATCCCACCTAAAAGCAATCCCACACCTTCAGCAAAGCAGTTAATTCGGTGAATTTCCTGTGCAGTTTTGGCAATTAAGATTTCCTTTTCCGTAGCCGAAGGCGATTCGCTTTTGAGGCGGTAATTTTGATAACTCGCCGTTAGTGCAGCCCATTCCGGTATTAAATAATAAGCACAAACTGCACTGGCAGAAAATCCCGGCAGAACAACTAAAAGCAACAAGATGAGAATTCGACTTTTCACGGTATATAAGGAAGAAGGAAGAAGGAATCGAGCCTGATGTTTCAGCAATTAAGAACGTCATAACCATCGGGCGCGGTTGCCATATTTATTCCCAACCAAGCTAGCAGTTCTTCTCTTCCCTTCTCATCTCTTACTTCGCGCCCTTCGCGCCTTCGCGGTTCGTTAAAAAAATAGCGTTGCATATTTGCGGGATGATTTGGAATTTTATCAAAGCTGAAAATCATTATTTTTGGGGCGGGCTAGAAGCCCACCCCACAAGATTCATGCCAGAATTATGTAATGCCAAAACTCTCTCCCGCAGCTTGTGCCCGAATTTACCGTCGCCAAGAAACCTTCGGCAAAATTTGGTTTTTATCGACGCGGTGCTGATATTTTGTAGCAAAATTCAGCAGAGAATCGAGCAGGGAATCTGAGAGGTAGTGCGGCTGCAAGCCGAGGCCTAACAAACTGGTGTTTTTGGCATTGAAATAATGTTCTTCTTTCTCGACTCTGGGATTTTCGAGGTTGTTGATTTCTACTTTTAATCCCATTGCCATGCCTGCTTTTTGCACCAATGAGGCTAAGTCGCCGACGCTAAATTGTTCGGTGAATTGGTTGAAGACGCGGAATTCTCCGGCGGCGGCGGGGTTGGCGATCGCCAATTCGACGCATCGCACGGTATCCCGAATGTCTAAGAAGGTGCGGGTTTGTCCGCCAGTTCCATAAACTGTCAAAGGATGCCCGATCGCAGCTTGGATGCAAAATCTGTTCAAGGCTGTTCCGAATACTCCGTCGTAGTCCAAACGGTTAATTAACAGTTCGTCCATGCCAGTTTCTTCGGTGAGTACGCCGTAGACGACTCCCTGATTTAAGTCGGTGGCTCTTAAACCCCAGATTTTGCAGGCAAAATGGATATTGTGGGAATCGTGGACTTTACTTAAGTGATAAAAACTGCCAGGCTGTTTGGGATAGGGTAGTGTATCTTTGCGGCCGTTGTGTTCGATCGTAATGTAGCCTTCTTCAATGTCAATATTCGGCGTGCCGTATTCGCCCATTGTCCCCAATTTCACTAGGTGACAGTCGGGGAAATCTTCGCGGATGGCGTACAGCAGGTTCAGTGTCCCGACGACGTTATTGACTTGGGTGAGGACTGCGTGTTCGCGATCGATCATCGAGAAGGGCGCCGATCGCTGTTCGCCGAAATGGACGATCGCCTCTGGTGCAAATTTTCTCATACTTTTGCTGAGAAAATCGTAGTTGGTGATGTCACCGACGAACAAGTCGATCGACTTACCCGTTAAATCTTGCCATCGCTGGAGTCGTTGCTGAATCGGTGCAATGGGAGTGAGGGTGTCGCTGCACAGTTCCAGATCCCAATGCCGCCGCACGAAGCTGTCGAGGATGCCAACTTCGTGACCTTTGTTAGAAAGGTAGAGTGCGGTTGCCCAACCGCAATAGCCATCGCCACCAATAACCAGGACTTTCATAAATCAACGGTGAATCTTGCTTGCCAATACTGGGTTAATGTACCAGGTATTGGTGCATTGTGAACCTTTAATCAAGCGTGTTGGCCAAGTCTGGACTTGGTTTTTCGGCATCAAACCGGAATTTCGTCGGCGAAGCTAGCCCAGCGGGTAAATTCAAAGGGGCCGGCCTGGGCTCCCCAGACGTGGGCGTCGGTTTCTGGGTCGCGTCCGCGATCGTGACTGGTGAATTTGTCTCCATCGATCTCGAATTCGCTATCTAGATAGGTATTTTTGCCCTTTCTGACCACCATGCAGCCTTTTCCGGGTTCGACACACCCTTTGAAGCTGCTGCCCGTCCAGTGTGTAATAAAGGTGCACCCCGGCATTAGTTTAAATTCGGCTTTGTTGAGTTCTTGGAGCTTTTGGAGATCGCGGGAGGCGCCGTAAAATTGCTCTTCGTTGACGATCGCGTAATTTTCGATGTCGATGCGATCGCCCATCGGGACTAATTTTAACACTCGGACTCGGTACGGAGTTTTGAGTTCAATATCATAGGCTTGTTCTAGGTACAAGCTCATCCCGCCCAGAAGTTCTGTGGGTAGGGGTCTCATGCAGACGCGGATGTGCGCGAAGAATGGCGGATTTTCAAAGGCTTGCGCTTGGTTGCTGAAGTCGGCCGCCATCCAGCGGGCGAGGGTAATGATATCGGTGGAATGGGACATATCGATGGTTTTGAGAAGCGGAGTAGAAGTTATTTTACTGGAATTTTCACAACAAACTCCGTACTCTGCCCCAGAATCGAAGAACATTCAATCTTACCACCATGTTTTTCAGTAATAATCTGATGACTGATTGACAGCCCCAAACCAGTGCCTTTCCCAAGAGGTTTGGTAGTGAAAAACGGATCGAATAATAGACAAAGAATGGGTTCCGGGATCCCGACTCCATTATCGGCAATACTAATTGCGATCGCATCATCACTACTAATGAAAGTACGAATCGTAATCCTAGGTTCTTGGTTATTGCTGACACCCGATGATTCCAAAGCATCGATCGCATTACTCAGGATATTCATAAACACCTGGTTTAGTTGACTAGGATAACATTGGACTTGTGGTAACTGCCCATAATTTTTGATGACTTGAATTTCAGGACAATTTTGTCCACCTTTTAGACGGTGTTGCAAAATCAACAGAGTGCTGTCAATACCTACATGAATATCAACCGCTTTGCAGTAGCCTTCATCCAAGCGGGAGAAATTGCGGAGAGAAAGCACCAATTCGCGAATGCGATCCGTACCTATTTTCATCGAATTGAGTATTTTAACCAAATCTGATTGCAAAAATTTTAAATCAATTTCTTCTGCCCGTGTCTGGATTTCTGGAACCGGATTTGGATAATGTTTCTGGTAAAGTTGCACAAAGTCTAACAAATATTCAGTGTATTCTTTGACGGGGTTTAGGTTAGCATGAATGAAATTCACCGGGTTGTTAATTTCGTGGGCTACTCCCGCCACCAAGTGGCCGAGGGCAGACATTTTTTCGCCTTGCACTAAATGAGTTTTGGCTTGTTTTAGATTTTCTAATGCTTCGTTGAGTTCCTTGGTACGTTGTTCCATGATGCGTGTGGCATTTCGTAGTTGTAAATGCACCTGAATCCGGGCCAATACTTCTTCGCACTGAATCGGCTTTGTGATGTAGTCCACTGCACCCAAACTTAGCCCCTTAATTTTATCTACTGAGTCGGAAAGGGCTGTCATAAAAACAACCGGAATATCGCGAGTATCAGGATTGGCTTTGAGCTGTTTGCAGGTCTCAAAGCCATCGATTCCAGGCATCATGACATCTAGCAAAATCAAATCGGGCTGAGATAATTGAATTCGTTGTAGAGCGGTTTCACCATTTTTGGCGATCGCCACCCGGTAGTCATGTTCGCTCAATACATCAAATAATACTTGCAGATTACTGGGAGTATCGTCTACAACTAAAATAGTCTTGTCTGCGGACATGGAATTGACTGACATTAGAAACTCCAATATATAAACAGCAGGAAGCACGAAGTTCGGCAACGGATTGTCTAACGGATGTAACGGATATAAGGGATGGATGTAAGAGGTTAAAAGGAAGGAAAACAGAATAAATAGTTTTTTTTCAATTATATAGTAATTTGATTCAAATTTTTTATTGATAATAAACAGGTTTATACATTCAAAAATAAAGTAGCTAAAGTAGTGGTTCGATTAGGCGAATAATGGCTTCCTCATCAAACTGTTGACTTAGTGCTAAAACTCGGTTAGCAAAGACTATATATTCGGGTGCTAATTTTTTCAGGCGATCGGCTTCCTGGTGAATATCACTCATAAAACCACCCTGGGCGGCGGTATAGAGGGCTGTCAGTTCTTTAACTGGTGGCATTACCATATTAACCTCATGGACTTTATTCTCAGTAATTTTCATGGCATCTAGTTTCATTTCTTCATAAATCCACTGCAATTCCAGGTGTTTCTGTAATTGGTTCAACAATCCAGTAAACTCGATGGGCTTCGGGAAAAAACTATTGCAACCAGCATCCAGACTTTCCTGTATGTCTACCTGAGACAGAGTGGCTGGAGAAGCAATAATCGGCGTAGTCGCAAAGTTTGGCAGTTGTCGCAGGCGGCGAGTCATTTCTAACCCATCCATTATTGGCATATGGATATCGGTAACGATCGAGTCTGGTAGCATTTGAATGGCCATGTCTAAGCCCGTTTGTCCGTTGTCAGCTTCTGCCACTTGGAAGCCTAGGGGTTCCAGCATATTTATGATAATGAGGCGATTTTCAGGGCGATCGTCAATCACCAGAATTTTGCGTCTTTCGCCCTGATAGCCGATGACTTTGCGATCGGCGATCGCATCTTCTGTCATCCAATCCGATGCTGGCAACAAATCTACCTCAAACCAGAAGCTACTACCCTCACCAAGTACACTCTCGACATGAATTTCGCTGCCCATTTTCAGGATAATTTGTTGGCCGATGGCAAGCCCCAAGCCAGTTCCTTCGCTGTTGCGATCGCCTTTTCCAGCTTGCTCGAAAGGTAAAAAAATCTTCGATAATTTTTCCGAAACAATGCCAATACCAGTATCTTTAATCTTGAATCGAATTCTTTGGGCTGCACCAAAATCGCTTGATTTTACCACAGGTTCAACTCGGAAACTGACACTGCCAACATCAGTAAATTTAATAGCATTGCTGAGCAAATTCAACAACACTTGTCGCAGTCGTTTGTCATCAGCATGGACTGCAATGGGCAGGTTGCTAGCCGGCTGATAGCGAAAATCCACGCCTTTTTGTTCTGCCTTGATCCGGCACATATCCACAGTGGAGGATAGGAATTTTTCTAGATGGAAATCTTGGGGATCAAGTTCCATCTTGTGTACTTCCAACTTTGACAAATCCAAAATATCATTAATCAGAGTGAGTAAATGGGAACCACACTGGTGAATTACTCCTAATCCTTTCATCTGTTTGGGAGTAGTCGTCGGATCGTGTTGGAGGATTTGGGCATAACCCAAAATGCCATTGAGTGGCGTTCGGAGTTCGTGGTTCATATTAGCCAGAAATTCACTTTTGGTGCGGTTGGCAATTTCGGCGATTTCTTTAGCCTTTTGCAATTCGCTGATTGCTTTTTCTAAATCTTGGGCTTGCAGTCGGAGTTCTTGTTGATATGTTTCTACTCGTATAGCTGCGGATTGAATTGTCTGGGCTAGAAATTGGATTTCATTATTTGGTAATCCACTGGGTATGACAAAGTTATCAATTCCATTCCTGTCGATAACTGCTTTGTTCAAACGTTCGAGTGGGTGTAATACAATATGCTGAATTAATATCGTCATCAGTCCTAAAATTGCAGTCATCCCAATCAGCAGGGTGACGGTGGAAGTATAGAAAGTTTGCCATACTTGCTGGCGCATTTCTTCGGCATTCAGAATCGCGATCGCCAACCCGCGCCGATTTCCCTGACGAAACAAGGTACTGCTAAAGGGCAAAATTGCGACTAAAGCTGACTCACCATCTATGTTGGTTCTGAAACTTGTTTCTAAACCTGTTTCGGCCGATCGCTCTAATATTTGCTCTAATTCTGGATGAATAGTAGCATAGGCCGGATTTTTGAGTGCCGATCCACTCCGGGCGAGGGTTTGGCCATCGGGACTGACGATCGCCACTTCCACCACTGTCGGCAAGGTAGCATAGTTTTGCACCACGCGCTTGACAATGCTCCTATTCCCCAATTCGATTAATCCTTCCGTGGAAAACCCCACTCCCTGGGTAATCGATCGGGCGCGTTGTTCTAGTTCTTTCTGTAATTGTGATTGCATCAAAAAGTAGTTGAATCCCAAGGTGATTAAGCCAACAGTTGCCAGAGAAACACTAAAGCCCAATAATAGTTGGCGAGATAAGTTCTTTCTAGCTTGTTGGCTCATGGTTTCCATTCCGCTATTGCTTCATTGACAAGGGTGGAATCAATCTCCACATCTTGCCGAATTACTCGATTATGACGCGGATCGGATTTGAGTAATTCGACAATTTCTGCCTTGGCAGATTTGAGCCTACCTTCTGGGGCAAACATTCGCCGATTTAAGGTCATATCACCTTTTTTTAATCCAGCATAATCATTGGCAAAAGACTCACCACTTTGTCCCAATTGCTTTCCAACCGCCTTAAACACTTTTTTCGGCTGAGTTTTAACTGCGTGCATTACATCAAACCATGCCAGCATAAATTGCTTTAGTTCGGCTTTTTTTGCTTTCACTATCTTATCACTGGACATTAAGGTATCAATTACCAGACTGTCTACTTGCTTTGTGGTGTGAATTATATTGCCTTTGATGCTATTCGCTGTCTCCCCCAGCACCGGTTCCCATAACACCGCAGCATCAATCTCACCCTCTTTGATTTTCTGGGCTGCTACTTCATTGGAGTAATCCAAAATCGGCACATCAGAGGGCTTAATTTGATGATGAAGTTTTAAAGCTTCTAACAAAGTTAAATGGCTGATGGTTCCTAACTTTGCTGCTACTTTCTTTCCTCGCAAATCTGCTACGGATTTAATTTCTGGCTTGGCAAAAATTCCATCTGCCCCGGCAGAAATGTCGATAGTCATTAAAACCACAGGTTTGCCATCACCCGGATCTACCTGCATCACTTCCCAAAAGGTAGTAAATGCGGCATCTAACCTACCACGGATTACTGCCCGACTGGTATCCTGCGAGTTATCAAATAGCACAAACTCAACCTTTAGTCCCCGTTGCTTGAATATTTCTGAGGTTTGGGCATAGCGGGCAATATCATATCCCGGAAAGCTGATAGTTCCAATTCGCAGCGGTTGGAGCGATCGGTTAAATCCAAAGCCACAGGCATTGGTGAGAAAGGTGAGGCAAAGGGCGATCGCAAATAAACTGAAACCTGGCTTGATATTTAACTTCGATTTTTGCTTCCAGGAAATCCTCAACATATTGATGATTGAGATAACTTTCATGACTGCGAAGTGTAGTTTGATTTAAATTTATTATATTTAAATTTTAAATTTATTATTTAAATAAGGTCGATCGCACTTACGACATAAATCTATAGATCTGACTAGAGATTTTTTGCAAAAATGCGATCGGCCCGATGTTACTTTTACCAGAGATAAAATTCTCTGGTTCAGACATCTAAATTAACAAACTAGATGAGTTTGACAGCCCGGAGACCAAACATCAGCACTGTCGCCAAGCCAACCATGCCACCGAAAATTCCAAAATAAGCTATTGCTCCGGTAAGACTCATTGCAATTTCTCCAAAATAATCAATAAAAAGACCTATTAAGAACTATAATCTAAAATCTATAATCTAAATTAGATAAATATGCAATCGATAATTAAAGTTGACTTGGGCCCACAATCTTACAATATTTGCGTGCGATCCCCTACGGGGGCTACGCCAACGGGCGGCTTAGACGAGCTCGGTACCCTGATGGGCGATCTAAGTTTGGGCAAAAAAGTTCTTTTGGTCTCAAATCAGTCGATTTTTCGGCACTACGGCGAAAGAGCAACCGCAGCCCTCGAATCGGCCGGTCTAGAAGTCAGTACCTGCATTTTACCACCGGGCGAACAGTACAAAACTTTAAATTCCATCCAGAAGATTTACAATGCGGCTTTGGCTAACCGGTTGGAACGTTCCTCGACAATGGTGGCTTTGGGCGGCGGAGTGGTTGGGGATATGACGGGTTTTGCGGCGGCGACTTGGCTGCGCGGAATTAATGTGGTGCAGGTTCCGACTTCGCTGCTGGCGATGGTTGATGCTTCTATTGGCGGCAAAACGGGGGTCAATCATCCTTCGGGGAAGAATTTAATTGGGGCTTTTCATCAGCCGCGTTTGGTTTTGATTGACCCGGATGTTCTCAAAACTCTGCCGGCGCGCGAGTTTCGTTCGGCGATGGCGGAAGTTATTAAGTACGGGGTGATTTGGGATGCTGAATTGTTCCGGAAGTTGGAAAACTGCAAGCGCTTGGATCAAATGCGCTATGTGAAGGCGGATTTGTTGGCTGAAATTTTGAGCAGGTCTTGCCAAGCTAAGGCTGAGGTGGTAAGCAAGGATGAGAAGGAGTCTGGTTTGCGGGCGATTTTGAATTACGGTCACACGATCGGTCATGCTGTAGAAAGTTTGACTAATTACAAGGTAATTAATCACGGCGAAGGTGTGGCAATTGGTATGGCTGCGTCCAGCCGCTTGGCTGTGGAGTTGGGAATGTGGGATGCTGAGTGCGATCGCCGCCAATCTGCTTTAATTGCCAAAGCTGCTTTACCTGCTAAGTTGCCCGCAGGTGTCGATATTGAGGAGATTTTGAAGACTTTGCAACTGGATAAGAAGGTGCAGGATGGCAAGGTGCGCTTTGTGCTACCGGTGCGCTTGGGTGAGGCCGCTGTGAGCGATCGCGTGGATGGAGATGTAATTTTACAAGTTTTGAAGGAAATGCTTTAGGTTGAGGCTTATCGGCGTGTTTAACCGCCGTTGAAGGCTAATTGATTTCGATCGCCGCCTCTGTTTTTTATCTCTATGTTCGAGCGATCGACTATCGATCTCATATCTGCTTGGATGACCATAATTAAGATTGGTTTGATCGTTCGGACTTTAGTCCTTAGAAGATGCGGACTAAAGTCCGAACGATCAAACCTTTTTTATTTCAGCTATATCGAACATAATGATTTTAAGAGCCGCTCGACTGCGAATTGATTTCCTCCAAAAGTTTATCTACTCTCGTAGCTGCTTGAGTTCTGCCCTGCTTGATAAATAACTCCTTAGCTTTTTTGAGACTGGCTAGGGCCTCTGCTTGGTCTTCCTTCGCCCCTTGCTGGTATAAACCGACTCCTAAATTGTT
Source organism: Microcoleus sp. PH2017_24_DOB_U_A (assembly GCF_020738205.1). Lineage (NCBI taxonomy): Bacteria > Bacillati > Cyanobacteriota > Cyanophyceae > Oscillatoriales > Microcoleaceae > Microcoleus > Microcoleus sp. PH2017_24_DOB_U_A. Next base: position 10,484 of record NZ_JAEQCT010000026.1, on the reverse strand, counting down.
TAAAGCATCGGGATACTGGCTGTTAATTTTAACGGCTTGTCTCCACAGCACGATCGCCTCGGGCAACTTTCCTTGACTTGCCATCGCCACGCCCAAATCGTTGTGAGCTTTGGCGTGCTGCGGGTTGACTTCAATTGCTTTCTGGTATTGGACGATCGCATCGCTCATTTTACCTTGCCCCGACAGCAGACTTCCCAACTTATAATAAGCATCGGCTTGTTTGGGATAGCGAGCGATTAGTTGTCGGTACAAAACTTCGGCATTGACAATATTTCCTTGACCGTAGAGGTCGTTGGCCGTTCTCAAACCCACCGTGTAACCTTTGCCTACAACTTGGCACTTTTTCTCAGAGTTGCCTTCCTGTTTACAAATCTTAAGTTCGTCTCCCTTCATCTCGTAGGATAGAACTTCGCGAACTGCGGGCCCCCGGCGCGGTGGCTGCAAGTTCTGCGACTGCAAGTTTGGGGCAATTTGCACCGTGGTTGATTCAGCTTGTACGGGTGGGACAACTCCCAATGCCCACATTCCAGCCACCAAAATGCTTGGGCCAATCCAGGTAAAAGGTTTGAAAGGGCGAAACTCTCGATCGTTTTTCATGTCTTTTGTGGAAATGTGTTGTTGATATCCTGGGTTTCACAAAAAAGCTCGGTAAGTGGGAAGCTCAGAGACTTTAGTCCTTCCTAGGAAAACGACCAGGCGATTTCAATCGCATTGAATCCCCTTGCGGGGTAGAGGGGTATGGTTGCCCCTCTGGCGAGGATGGTTGTCCTCAATCTCCCTTTCGGGGTAAAGTTAGCTTCGCCAATGTTATAAAGGCTTGTCAGGCTAGCAGCACTGTCGAGCGTGACTTTAAGGCTGTTTAACTACTAGCGACAGAGCAAGGGACTAGCTTCGCATCCGGTGGGTGTCATGACCTAAATAACGTAGCCAGTTAAGGCTTAGGCTGGTCAGTGCAGCTTGCTTGATTTCTCTTACAAGCTCAGTGGCGTTGATTCCCTGAGTTACTGACTGCTTCGTCAGAGTCCGAACACATGGCGGCCCACCATTGATCTCATTATTAACAGTCGAGATATTTTAGCACTGTGCGGCAGACTTTGAGTTAAATTAGAGTATATTCCCGATCGATTCTCAGTCAACCTTAGCAGGAAAGTAGAAATGGGGCAGTCTATTCTCACCATGCTGTTTGCGCTCATCCTCGGCTACGCTGTTAACTCAAGCGTGAAAATAGTCAGTGGTGGCGACGAAGCTTTAGTCGAACGTTTGGGCCAATACAAGCGCACCCTCAAGCCCGGATTCCACTTTATCAGTCCCCTGATCGAAAAAGTCGTCTGCGTGGACACCAGCCGCGAACGAGTTTTAGATATTAAACCTCAATCAGCAATTACGGGCGATAATGTGGCCCTAGAAGTCGATGCCGTTGTGTATTGGCGGGTTGTGAATTTGCAGAAAGCTTATTATGGAATCGATCAAATTGAAAATGCGATCGCCAACTTAGTTTTAACGACGTTTCGCGCTGAAATTGGTCGATTGCCCATGCAAGACATCTTGGGTTCCCGAGATGACATGAATAAAAAGTTACTCAAGAAGTTGGACGAAGCTACCGAAACTTGGGGCGTCAAAGTAATTCGCGTAGAAATTCAAAGCATTACACCTCCGAAAAGGGTGCAAGAAGCTATGGAATTGGAGCGCGCCACCAAGAGCGAATGGCAAGCAATGGTCAATAAGGCGATCGGCACTAAGGAGTACATGAGGCTCTTAGTTGAAGCTTTAGACTCCCATCCGAACAGCAAGCAAGTTTTGAATTACTTAGTAACTGAAAAATACTTAGACGCTCAACAAAAACTAGGCGAAAGCGACAACGCCAAAATTCTGTTTATGGATCCAAGAAACATGACAGAAGCCCTCAACGAGTTGATGGGTTCCATGCCGGATATCCAGCCGCACGCTCACGGTGGAGAGCGAGAACTCAAACTAATCGACCAATCAACCGCTCAAGATTGATTTCTGAAGATAGCGTCGGCAACCAAACAAACATCGTGCATTTCTCTGACATCGTGAATTCGCAAAATATCTGCCGAATTTGCGATCGCACTTGTACAAGCCGCCGCTGTCCCCCAAATTCTTTGTTTGGCTTGTGGCTGATTCAAAATGTGACCGATAAAGCTTTTGCGCGATACTCCGACTAAAATCGGACAGTCCAAACCCCGAATTTTTGGCAACTGCCGCAGAATTTCCAAGTTTTGATTGTAAGTCTTAGCAAAGCCAATACCCGGGTCGATAATTATCTGAGATTTATCAATCCCCGCAGCCATAGCGGCCACTATTCGACTCTCCAAAAAATCCAGAATTTCCCCAATCAAATCCTGATAATCTGTGAGTTTTTGCATCGTCTGGGGAGTTCCTCGAATGTGCATCAAAATTATCGGCACTTGCAACTGAGCAACCGTTGACAGCATTTCCGAGTCAAAAGTTGCTCCCGAAATATCGTTGACAATATCAGCCCCCGCCTCAACCGCAGCTTTAGCAACCTGCGCTCTGGTAGTATCGACAGAAATCGGAACTGAGCTAAAAATATCGGCTTTTTGCCTCAGCATTTCTATCACAGGTATAACGCGATCGATCTCTTCTTCTAAGGATATTTCCGCTGCACCGGGCCGGGTAGATTGACCGCCAATATCAATAATATCTACCCCCGATTTTACCATATTTTCAGCTTGCGCTAAAGCTGATTCTATGGTATTGAAATCGCCCCCGTCGCTAAAACTGTCAGGAGTTACGTTCAAAACACCCATCAAATAAGTGCGTTTTCCCCACTCGAAAGTTTTATTTCTAATGATAATTTTGGCTGGGTTATCTGTCATGGCGAGTGAGATTTTAGATTCAAGATTTTAGGTTTGATATCCTGTCCGGTCAATTACCATGAAAAAAACGGTTCGTAGTGTGGAATGCAAGTCCGCAGCAGCCTGAGAGCCGACTTGCATTCCACACTACGAAAAAAACGGTTTGTAGTGTGGAATGCAAGTCCGCAGCCTGAGAGCCGACTTGCATTCCACACTAAAAACCAATCTTAAAAAGCCCCGGTTTCTTAGAGTCTGATGCGTCCAAGATTCTTCAACCAAAACTCAACCAGCTAAAAACACGATCGACCGTCAATTCTAATTCAATTCCATTAATAATTGGCAACCGATCTGTACCTCGGTAAAATTCTACTTTTTGTCCGGGAAATACTGCTAAAATACTTTCTTCCTCAGGATCTAGCAACCAACCCAACTCAGTACCGTGTCGCGAACAGTGCAGCAATTTACCAAGGACTTTTGTTTGGCTTTGGTTTGGGGATAAAATTTCGATCGACCAGTCTGGATTAATTTCAAAGATGTTGGCAATTCTACCCGAAGGCAAAAAAGGAATTCTTTCCCAGCGGAATACTGCTATATCTGGTACGATCGACTTACCACCAAAAGTGCAGCGCAATTCAGGAAAAGCCTTGGCAATTTTTTGAGTTTGTGCTACTTCATTGATGGTCTTGCAGAGCTCACCTTGAAGTACGCTGTGTTCACCTTGAGGCATGGGCTTCTGAAGGATATCTCCGTCAATAAATTCTGAGGCCGGTTCAGTTTCAGGAAGTTTGAGGAAATCTTCTAAAGCGGGTTTGGGTTTAACCATCGCAATCATAAGTCAATTCTCCCGATCGGACAAACACTTAAAGTATCTCAAGGGCATATCACAATTGTAGGCGATCGCTTTCTCCTTCCCGCTGCCCTTGTTCCACTTACCAGTTATTGATAATTGACAATTCTAGCGAAACTGGCAGCTTCCAAACTAGCACCGCCAACCAAAACCCCGTCAATTTCAGGCATCGCCATAACTTCATCAATATTCTCTCCTTTCACAGAGCCGCCGTACTGAATCGGCACGTCAGGATTAGTCAATTTAGAGCGAATCAAACCAATAACTCGGTTAGCTTCCTTCGTTTCGCAAGTGTCGCCAGTGCCGATCGCCCAAATCGGTTCGTAAGCTATTACTAAGTTATCTTGGTCAACACCAACCAAATCCTGCGCTAACTGAGAAAAAATATGAGCTTCCGTTTCCCCGGCATCCCGTTGTTGCTTCGTCTCTCCCACGCACAGAATCGGAATTAAACCGGATTTCTGAGCAGTTGTCAGCCGCAAATTCACCGTTTCGTCGGTTTCCCCAAAATATTGCCGGCGCTCGCTGTGCCCGATGATGACGTAGCGCACCCCAAGTTCTGTCAGCATCTGCCCGGAAATTTCACCAGTATAAGCTCCAGACTCTTGCCAGTGGACATTCTGGGCACCGAGTCTAATCCGGCTTCCGTGCAGGTTTTTCGAGAGGACACTCAAATCTGTGAAGGGAACGCAAAGCACGACTTCTCGTTCTTCTGGGGTTTCCGTCAGGCAGGACATGAATCCTTGAAGAAACTCTAGGGATTCTGCCCTAGTTTTGTACATTTTCCAGTTGCCAGCTATAACTATTTTCCGCACTACTTTTTTAAATCCTTGTCCTTACAACGCATTTTATAGTCTAAAGCTTTAGGGTACATTTCGATCCCTCATTGTCCAAACTCGATGCGAGCTTGCTCAACTAGGTCAATGGTGACGACTTCTGTTTCGGCTTCGCGGGCCAATTGCTCGATCCGCACGCGGGCTTGTCCCCGGACAAAATAGGGAATATTTTTTAGCTTGGCCTTAGCTTGGGCCGTCCATTTTAAATCATCTGAGAATTCGGAATCTGGCATGGCGTATCGGGCGATCGACTACAAGCGCTCAGTTCTGTACTTTGACAAAAGTCTGTCTGGCTATTCAATTTACCATGTTTTGGGGCAAACCTATTCTGCGAGCAACGCTTGCGGGCGATCGAACTCTCTTCAACTCGGCGGTTGAAACGCAGACTCTACATCAACAAAGCTAACCTTAGGGTGCGTCACGGGGCCGGAATCCTTGAGCAGGTGACGAAAACATTTAGCCCGCTGACGCACCCTACAATAACTAAGGAATGAGAATTAAATAACTTACAATCTTTATTGTTATTGTGGGATGGACATCCCGCCCGTCCTTTCTGAACGGGCGGGACGCCCATTCCACAAGCTTGTGTAAATTATTTAATTTCCGATCCTAATGACTACTGACTGCTGACTGCTGGCTGATGTCGGATCGGAATCTCGATCGCAAATTCAGTACCCTTACCAGATTCTGAACAGCACTTTAAAACACCGCCGTGTTTCTCTACCACAATTTGGTAACTAATTGACAGTCCCAATCCAGTACCTTTGCCCACCGGCTTAGTCGTGAAAAAAGGGTCAAATATGCGTTCTCTCATCGATTCCGAAATTCCAGAACCGTTGTCAGCAATCCGAATCACCGCGCTCGGAACATTGCCATTAAGTTGACCGACAGCAGTAGAGATTTTAATTTGAGGACTCACTGAATTGCGATCGCTCAACTGGTTCGATTGCAAAGCATCGATCGCATTTCCGATCACATTCATAAACACCTGATTCAACTGTCCAGCATAACACTCAACCAGAGGCAAATTGCCGTACTCCTTAATTAGCAGAATGTTGGCACTGTCCCCATTAGATTTCAGCCTGTGCTGCAAAATTAACAGCGTGCTGTCAATGCCCTCGTGAATATCGACATCCTTCATTTGACTTTCATCCAGACGAGAGAAATTCCTCAAAGACAAAACTATTTGACGAATGCGATCGGCTCCCACCTGCATAGACAATAGCAACTTCGGCAAATCTGACCGCAGAAATTCCAAGTCAATATCTTCTGCCAACTCGCCAATCTCAGGACTAGAATCGGGATATTGCTGCTGGTAAAGTTCCAGCAAACTCAGCAAATTTTTAGTATAATCAGTAGCGTGATTGAGATTGCCGTAAATAAAATTAACTGGATTGTTAATTTCGTGAGCAATACCCGCCACCAGTTGCCCCAAACCAGACATTTTTTCAGTCTGAATCAATTGAGCTTGAGTTTGCTGCAAGTCTTTGAAATTTTGAGCTATTTGTGCTGATTGACCTCTCGTTTCCTCCAGCAAATCGGCTTGTTGGATAGCTACGCCTAACTGATTGGCAATCTGAGCTAAAAACTTAACTTCTGAACTTTCCCAACAGCGCGGCCCAGAATGTTCATAGGCTACCAACAAACCCCAAAGTTCTTGTCCTACAAAAATCGGCGCTATCGCATATGCCTGCACCTGAAAATGCTCTAAAATAGTGAAGTTACACTCCGAGTGACAAGCTTGATAGATATCGTCAACGACTAGAATCTCATTATTGAGATACCGGCCGCCTCGGTGTTCCTGCAAATAACTATTTTCCCAAACCGTATTGATATCTTCCCCTACCAATCTGATCCAACCGTCTTTCACAAACTCGGCAACATATTTTCCGCTCCAATCAGAATTAAAGCGATATACAGCAATTCTATCAACTTGTATAAACTGACAAACTTCTTGAGTTGCCGTCTTAAAAATTGCATTAATATCGAGAGATTCTCGAATCTTTGCTACCACTTCAAATAGTATCCGCTGCTGTTCAGTAGCTTGCTGCAAATCAACAGCTTGCTGCTGAGTTTGAGCGAGCAAATCCGCTTGTTCTAGTGCGATACTTAACTGGGCAGAAACTTGAGTGAGAAACTGAATTTCGGAAGATTCCCAGTTGCGGGGATCCGAACACTGATGCACGCATAGCAGCCCCCAAAGCTCGCTGCCTTTCATCACCGGTGCAACTAAAGTCGCTTTGATCTGAAATTGCTCCAATACTTTCCGAAAGCAATCTTGTAATCCGGCTTGTCTGATGTCTGCCAATGCGTGTACTCGCCCCTGAGAGTAAAGATTGGCGTAGTTTTCTCCAAAACAGCGATCGTTTACTCGGACTGCCATTGCCGATCTAAAATCTGGAAAAACATCTTCGGCAACGAATTCCCCGTCGTTAAATTCCGATGCGGGATCGAAACGGTAAACCCCAACGCGATCGGCATTTAAAGCCCGTCGCACTTCCTGGGACATCGTGGTAAAAATATCGTTCAAGTCGAGAGATTTCCGCATTTTAGCCACCACTTCAAACAGCACTAGCTGCTGTTGGGTCAACTGTTGCATTTGATCGGTACGTTTTTGAACTTTATTTTCTAAATTAGCGTTAAGTGCCTCTATTTCTTGGTATAGTTGGTATTGGTTAATTACCTGAGAAAAATGGCTGCCGAAAGCTTGTAATAATTCAATTTCTTCAGCATTCCATTCGCGAATCTGGGCTGTTTTTGACTCTTTCCACGCTTCAAAAGATATCCGAGATTGAGCGAGTCGCCCGTCGGCATCTAATTGTCCTGCCCAGAGAGTTTCGGTGTCAAATTCTTCTCTAAAAATGCTCAAGTAACCGAATATTTGCTGCCTGGTTCTGAGTGGTGCGATTAAAATGCTGCGGATTTTTGTCGATCGAAATGCAGGTTGCAGGCTTCTCAAACTGCTAATTTTGTACAAGTCGGGAATTGCCCAAACCTGTTGCTCGCTGGAGTTAAAATATTCGTGCCAGACGCTGTATAGCTCTATCTGCTGGTATTTGGCAGAAATAGGCATTCTCGGGCCTGAGCCACAAGTGTAGACTTTGAGTGCCTCTGTGGAATTGTCCGAGTAGGGTAGTAAACTCGTGAGATTGTTGCTGTGGAAAATGCAAAGCCTGCCACCTACGGCCTCTAGTGCAGCTACACATTCTGCCAAAGCTGCTTGCAGTTCGATCGCGGGCTGGGAGTGCAGGGCTGCGGCGACGCGGTTGACGGCAGCTTCACGCTCAGCTTTGGCCTTGGTTCGGGAGAGGAGGGTTGATTGGGCGATCGCGACGGCGAGGTGATCTGCCACCATCTGAACGTCTTGCAGTTCCTCCTCTGCGACACTCCGGGACTGGGAGTGGTGAGATACCAACAACCCCCACAATTCTTGGTCGTGAAAAATTGGTACTACCAAGGAAGCTTTAACGCCGAGTGCACTCAAGTATTCAGCGTGGCAGGGGTCGATCGCCCGAAAGCGCACTTCATCGGGCAGCATTTGATCGGAAACCTCGTCGCGGCGGGGACTTTGGCCTAGCAACCCGGAATCGATATCGACGATCGATCGCACCTGTACTTGGGCGAACAGTTCGCGGGCGTGAGGGGGAATATCGTCTGCTGGAAAATGCAGCCCCAATAATGATGGCAAGCGTTTGCCGTTAATTGATTCAGCAATCACTTCACCGCTGCCATCGCTATGAAATTTATAGATTTTTACCCTGTCTGTTCCCAAGAACGATTGAACTTCCGCTGCTGTGGCGCTGAGAATTTCTGGCAATTCTAGAGAGCGGCGAATGCGGTTGGCGATGCGATCGAGTAAATTTGCTCGATCGTAAATCACCTGGACATTTTCGAGCTTTAATGAGTCCATTCTTAATTTTTTGCTTTCCCAGCAATAATAGTAATTGGCTAAAAAGTTTTGTGCGTGTTATCAATTTTTGAAAGCACAGGCATTTAATAAAAGTAGATTAGTTTTGCACAGCTAAGGATCTACCTTCAAACTGCAACTTCCTATTGCTATTGTCAATTTTGTGTGATTAAAACTTTTGTACCTTAATTAAATATAAACTTTGTAGAGCCGGCCTGCAAGTTCTTTACCCGAACTCATCAAAATAGTCAAGTCTCAAGAATTGTGGAGTAATTCAGAGAAAGGCTTAACATCGATCGCAACGCCACTTTTTCGAGATATTGGCTTAAAAAAAAGCTCCTGCCGTTAAGCAGGAGCTTTTTTTGATTAGACAATCACATCAGCACAAGGCCGATGATTAGTCCAAATCAGGCATAGAAAGAACCGCTTCATTTTCGCGATTGATACCTTTTTCAAAGCCAGCGACAGCCGCGCGAGCGCGACCAGCGTGCCACAAGTGGCCGATCAAGAAGAAGAAACCCATCACAAAGTGGAAACAGGCCAACCAAGAACGGGGAGAAGTATAGTTAAAGGCGTTAACTTCAGTTGCCAAGCCGCCCACAGAGTTCAAAGAACCCAAAGGAGCGTGAGTCATGTACTCAGCAGCGCGGCGAGCTTGCCAAGGCTGAATATCATTCTTGATTTTGTTCAAGTCCAAACCGTTAGTACCACGCAAAGGTTCCAACCAAGGGCCTTGGAAATCCCAGAAACGCATCGTTTCACCACCGAAAATGATTTCGCCAGTAGGAGAGCGCATCAGGTATTTACCCAGACCGGTAGGGCCTTGTGCAGAACCGACGTTAGCACCCAAGCGTTGGTCGCGGATCAGGAAGGTCAAAGCTTGTGCTTGAGAAGCTTCCGGGCCCGTCGGGCCGTAGAATTCGCTAGGGTAAGCAGTATTGTTGAACCAGACAAAGCAGCAAGCGATGAAGCCCATGAGGGACAAAGCACCCAAGCTGTAGGACAGGTAAGCTTCGCCAGACCAGATTAAGGCGCGACGAGCCCAGCCGAAAGGCTTGGTCAAAATGTGCCAAACACCACCAGAGATACAAATCAGGCCAAGCCAGATGTGACCGCCGATGATGTCTTCCATGTTGTTAACGCTGAGCAGCCAGCCTTCGCCACCAAAAGGAGCGCGAACCAAGTACCCAAAAATCACAGCGGGGTTGAGGGTTGGGTTCGTGATAATACGCACGTCGCCGCCGCCCGGAGCCCAAGTGTCATAGACACCGCCGAAGAACATGGCCTTAGCAACCAGCAGCAAGCAACCGCCACCCAATAAAATCAGGTGATAGCCGATGATGTTGGTCATCTGGTTCTTGTCTTTCCAGTCGTAGCCGAAGAAGTTCGAGTATTCTTCGAGAACTTCTGGGCCGCGAACAGCGTGATAAATGCCGCCCAAACCGAGAACCGCAGAGGAAATCAAGTGCAGAACGCCGACTACGAAGAACGGGAAGATATCTGTAACTTCACCGCCGGGGCCGACGCCCCAACCCAAAGTAGCGACGTGGGGCATCAAGATTAAGCCCTGTTCGTACATTGGTTTTTCTGGGATAAAGTGAGCGACTTCAAACAAAGTCATTGCTCCAGCCCAGAACACGATCAAACCAGCGTGAGCGACGTGGGCGCCCAGCAGTTTGCCTGAGAGATTGATCAAACGAGCGTTGCCTGACCACCAAGCGAATCCGGAGGATTCTTGGTCGCGACCGCTTGCATAGGAATTAGAGAGCGTTACCACGCGGTAGAACCTCCAACGATGTTAGTTTTTGGATTTCGGTTTTTTTGTTCTCCGGGTGACCGCAGGAGCACTGCGTCCACCCGGTGAATAGGAATTTGGATTTCTAGTTTGAATTTAAAAAACATAAATTAAGCTGAAATCCAAATCCTGATTTTTTTAAAGTGCGTTACCGCGAGGCAGAACTTCTTCAGGGAAGATGAAGTTTTCGTGGGGTTGGTCGGTCGGAGCCATCCAAGCACGAATGCCTTCGTTAAGCAGAATGTTCTTAGTGTAGAAC
>NZ_JAEQCT010000120.1:0-17276 GCF_020738205.1 Microcoleus sp. PH2017_24_DOB_U_A | reverse complement strand
AAATCCGGTGAATTGTTTAAATGCTTCTACTTGTATTTTTAAGTCTCCTGATTCGTTGAAGTTATCCCAACTAATTCGGTCTAAAAATACGTACCCATTGCGACAACTGGCTGACAGTTTTGCCCCAAATTCAACGGATTTCCCAGCTTTCCCTCTCACGGAGCGGGCGGATCTGTGGTTGCGTTAAACTTACTATTCTGTCGGGAATACTATGTTCTTTCTTTTCGTACATTAACAACTGTTGGCAGTAGACTTCTGTAACTACTAACAGCATTCTATAATGAGATTTGGTTAATAACTTTAGCTCACCCATTCGCTCTATACTAGCCAAATTTATTTGGATGTATTGCAGTTGTTTTTTAATGGCTTTTCTTCTTGATTTTCGTCGTGGCTTTTTTTATTTTGCTATGGTTAGGTATTCTTTTCTGGCTCTGTTTCGATATGTCAAGAGGCTTTTTTTTACGGGTGATTTAGTTTGATTGTGTAGACTATCTATGATTTTTTCAGTATGTTCTCTGGCTTGATTTAATAGTCCTAAGTCGGTCGGATATTTAATGTCGGCTGGCGCACAGGTTGCATCTAATATTAATTTTCCTTGATTTTTGGGTTCACTCCAATCTGATTACTTTTTTTCTACTTCTTCTCGGGTTGACTCCTATTCTTTGCCGAAAATAAACGAACATGGATGAGTCGAATGGTCTAGCATTACTATAGCCACTTAGACCTAGGAAGTATTGTAGGCATGGGTTTTCTCTTATTTGTTCTACTGTTTCAGAGTCGCTAGTTCCTAATCTCTCTTTGATTATTAATGCCCCCAATGCTATACGAAACGATTTCGCGCGGGTTCCTGTTGAACAGGTGAATTTTTGGGCATATTCATCAACAAAAATTCTGACCATGGAATTATTTTTGCCATGATTACCCAACGATTATTCTCTGATAATTGTCCCTCGAAGGGTAGATCAAAGTTGGAAGGTTCTTTTGGGGCCCTAGTCAAGTTTTCGGTACATGAAGGAAAGTGATGCTGTGCATGGCTTTTGACTAATTTTAGCTCATAGTCTAACACATTGTCAGTGCCGAACGCGAGTCAAAGCCTTTTCAGGTAAGGGTTTTAGGCTTATTCAGCAAGCCCTACGTAGTTGCGATCTTTGCGCTCTTTCCTAATATTATAAAGAGCGCTGAAGCGCAACTACGTACCTAATTTGTCTGACGATAATAAAACCGCCCTGCTTATTAAGGGGGGTTAGGGGGGATCAGATTCGGGAGCAGCCTCATAAAAAATTGATATAACAACTAACAACTGACTACAAATCAAACCACAGGAACAACCACTCGAAAACCCACAATACTAGCCTTACAATCAGGCTGATATCTGAGGCGGCACGCGCTGCGACAATTCGGAGGATGATCGTTCCAAGAACCCCCCCGCAACAACCTCAGCGAAAAGTCGCCGCCCGACTCCCAAACACTGCCATCAACAGGCGCACCGTTGTAATTATTGTGCCAAGCATCCGCGCACCATTCCCACACATTTCCGTGCAAATCATACAATCCGAAAGCATTGGGTTTAAAACTACCAACATCTGTAGTTTGAAAGCGATAAACTCCCTTCGGCGCATCAGCGTAATTAGAATTTCCGTTGTAATTTGCTAACTCGCTAGTAATCGTTTCCCCAAAGTGAAACGGCCCCGAAGTTTCCCCCCGACAAGCATATTCCCATTGGGCCTCGCTAGGCAAGCGATAATGCTTACCAGTTTTGCGAGAAAGTCTAGCACAAAACTCCATCGCTTCATACCAAGATATATTTTCTATCGGTCGATTTACACCTTTAAAACGGGCAGCATCGGGATTGAGATATATTTTAATTTCCGGTAGCGCTGCAACGGCTGCCCACTGTGCCTGAGTGACTGGAAATTTGCCAATACAAAAAGGTGCTAATGTTACTGAGTGCTGCGGTTTTTCGTCACTGTCACCCCGATCTTTTGGGGTACCCATCAGGAAAGTACCGCCAGGAACAGATACCATTTCCATGATTGTATTGCGGCCGAGATGTTCTTCAAAAAAATGTGTTTTGCCACTTTTAACATCAGTTTGCTGCCCGCGATTGTCTACTGTCACCACCTGAAATTCAAAACTGCTTTTAACAGCAGAAATCTTTGGTGTTCCCTGGTTGTGAGGCGGATTTGTGTTAGATTTTACCCTTGAATTCACAGAGATATTGCTGTTGATTTGGGCGCTGTGATTGATCGGGGTATTGATAGCAAGCTTTCCTCCCTCGGTTAGATAAGCATTGAGGGGAGGTAGGGCTGCCTTGGTCTGAGAAGAATTTAACGTAAGTTGTCCGCCCTTACCAAAATGGGGTTGGGGAGGTAAAGAATAGAGATTTAAAGCTTTGATGACTTCATCAGCAGATTGATATCTGTTTTTGAGATAATCTTGAATTAATTTATCTAAAATTGTTGCCAACTCGCTGCTGATTTTTGTACCTGCGGGCAACCTTTCTCTCCAAATCCAGCCGCCATTTATCGGATCGTAAAGGTCATCGGAACCGTCAATTTTTGGCAAACATTGAGTTAGCAGCCTCAGGCAAGTTATCCCCAAACTGTACAAATCGCTTCCGGGGAAAACTTGACCTCGCATTTGTTCTACCGGCGAATATCCGGGCGTTCCTACCGTCGTACCTACTTGGCTCATCAGCGAGCCAGTCACTTGTTTTGAAACGCCGAAATCAATTAAAACTAACTCTCGCCGTGCTCCCCTCCGAAAAGCGGAATTGCTAAAATTTGCCGCATTTAGAGATGGATTGGGGGAGGTGCGACGGCGGATGATATTCTCAAGTTTGATGTCTCGGTGAATGACATTGCGATCGTGCACAAATTTCAGAATCGGCAAAATATCTGCCAGCAACTGCCAAATTTTTTCTTCGCTAAAAACTCCCTGCTGAGTTAATTCAGCCAGTAAATTTTGCCCCTCAATCAATTCTTGTACTAAATAAAGTCGCTTGTCTTGTTCAAAATAAGCAATTAATCGAGGAATTTGGGGATGTTCGCCGAGTTCGTAAAGTCGTTTCGCTTCTTGCTTAAACAGTTCTGTAGCCTTTTCAAGTGCTGATGTTCCCTGAACTTGGGGCATAAACTGCTTGATGACGCAGGGATCGTCCATGCGATCGATATCTACCGCTTCATAAGTTCTGCCAAATCCCCCCTCCCCCAACAGTCGAATCACGCGGTAGCGGTTTCTGAATAGAGGCGTGAGGTCGGGCTGGCCGCAACTTTGACAAAATTTAGATTTGTCGGGATTGAAAGGATGAGAGCACCTTGGATTCGAGCAGTAGAACATATCTGGGAAGAAATGATCTGATTTAAGGTTATGATATACCTTTTGTGTCTTTCTGCCTCATCATATCGATTAATTTTCGCAACCCACTCACCACTGGTATTCATCGCCGCAGTGCCAGATCGACTGATATCAATCCCTGGATTTCTCGAAAATCGTGTTTAGCCGATCGACTTCCGTAGCATAAAGTATCAAATAAAACACTCTTACTCTCAGCCTAATATCAACGATTTAACCCCACAGTACATCGATCTAAAATATCATCAAAATTACTTAAAGCTAAATGTTTGATTTTCCCTTGATCCGATCGACTGTTTAATTTGCTTCCAGATTCTGTTTCATCTCGACACCCACAGCACGAGCGGCAGGATCTGAACTCTGTAGCAATGTGTCAGACACATTTTTTTGATCGGCTTGGCTGCGGTTTTGACTGAGCTTATACTTTCCTTCCAGTCGAGTTATAGCCATCTCAAATCCTACAATACCATCCATCATCCCTTCACGGAATTGATTGGATAAACCGTCCCAATGCGATTGATAGTCAACATCGTAGGTGTCGATCATCTGATTTATCATCGTGTTCATTGCTTTTGGTGAGTCATTGAGCATGATAATTTTGGGAACACCATAGGCATGAACAGCAATATAGTTCCATGTTGGCACGCTCTCATGTTTTTCATACTGTGCAGGGGAAATGTAAGCGTGCGCCCCGGTAAAAATAGCCAATGACTCAGTAGATCCAAATGCTTGCCATTGAGGATTTTGCTTCGCAAGATGACCGCTCAATTTTACGACATCCTCTTCTATTGTAATGACGAGAGGAATATGTGAAGCACAAGGTACACCGTCTGCGCTCGATACCAATGTTGCAAAACTATTTGCTCTCATGAAAGCAACGAGTTTATCAATATTGTCTTCTTGAAAAGCAGTTGGATTATACATATAAATTCCATTTGGGTCTCAAGTTCCCGTCTATGATAGCACTCGTACCAAATTGAAGGGCGATCGACAAATCATGTAATTTTGAAGTGTTGGATATTGCGATCGAGTATGGAAAACTACAACTCAGATTGTGTCCGATTCAACGCACTGAATTCTCGACAAACTGTTTGCCACATTCCTTACAGCGATAGCACTGCTTCCCCCGTCGATACCCATTTTTGGACAATTGCTGCGATCGACAATGAGGACATTTCATTACTTTCATTACATGGCTCAACCGACTTTCCCCGACATATGGCTCTAAATACGACACCAACAAATCCTCAATCTGCTGTACCAGTTGTTGGCGATGCTGTAAATCCGGGTTGCGAAGTGCCGAGAGAATGACGGCATTGCTGCTGTGAACGCAAACCTCCGCGAACAGGCTGCATTGCACCTCCGGCAAGCTGGGATTTCTCTGCTGCAAAAGACTCGCCATAAAGTCGATCGCCTCCTGAGTCATACTTTCATCGATCGACTGGAAAATCTCCGGCGCTATATAAAACTGCACGAATACCACCCGCGATACAGGCTGTTCAAACATCTCTGCAACAGCAGTCACGAGGGTGTGAATCATTTCACGCAGCGGTAACTGAACGATTTCTGGTGTGTTCGTCTGGGCCCACATCGCCTTAACGCGATCGGCATGACGCAGTTCCATTGCATTAAAAATGGCAGCTTTATCAGGAAAAAACTGATACAGAGAACCAATGGCTGTCCCTGCTTTTGCTGCAATTAGATGAGTCGTCGCCTCGGAATAGCCCACCTCATCAAACACTGCTGCTGCTGCATCCAAGATTTTTTCGACTCTTTCTTTACCACGCTGCTGTTTCGGTTGACGGCGCAAACTGCTTGACGAATGCGAATCTTTTGTCATATTCTAGAAAAGCGACAAATCTCTCACAATTTTAGGTCTAAAGGAGAACACCATGCAGTCTATGCTTCCCGGTGCACCTTGGTTGTTGGCACATAAGTCGATGCTGACAGCGAACCAGCCTCGCAAAATTTCCTTGTATGGCACTGACTATGTGATGTGGAAAGATTCTGACGGAAGCATCAATGCCTTGCCCAACGCTTGCCCGCATATGGGAGCAATGCTGTCGGAAGGATGGTGCGAAGCTGAGGGCGATCGCCCAAGCGGTGTCGTCTGCCCCTTCCATGCCCTGAAATTTGATGCGAGCGGCTGCACCATATTGCCCGGATCGCATCAGAAAACATTGCCCTTACTAAAACCGTTAGATTTGATTGTTCAAGGTGACTTCATTTGGTCTTATGGGGAATACGAGCCGCAAGTTCCCATTCCCAATGTGCTCCAGGAAATTGCCGAAACTTACTACTTTATCGGGCATACTGCCGATCGCAGTATCGAGACAGATTTGCTGACGATGCTGCTGAATATGCACGACTACAATCACCAAAACGGCACTCACCGAGACTTGTTTAGGATTACCGATGTCGAATTTCATCAATTCATCGATGAAGGACATAAATCCCATGCGTTTTATGATATGCCTACCGCGCCTTACAGTTTGGCAGAAAAGCTCAGAAAGCCAGATTTGTTGTTACTACCCAGCACCTTTAAAGCTCATTTAGAAAATCATTTCCCATGCCTAATAATTTTTCATGGAGAAATGCCATTCGGCAAAGCTGCACAGTGTCATATATTCGTACCAGAAGCCGAGAATCGGACGCGAACTTATATTTTGCTGTTCGGTCAAGCAAAGCATCCTATCTTTAAGCTATTGGGGGGAATGTATCTCAATTTTGGCAAAGTTGTTGTGGATCAAGATGCGGATATTTTAGGGAAAATTTATCCTGATACGCCTCAGAAAATTAAACTCAATAATGAAGTGGGGATGGATTGGGTACGGCGCAATTTTGAAAGCTTTCCTAATGTTAGAGAGCCTAATCTGTCAAGGTAAACAGGTTTAATATAGCATATTCCATGCTAAGAACAATTTTAGCGAAGAACACAAAGATTCGACAAGTGACGCACTTTTGCGATGGATAATAATGACTAATCACAATCGTTACCTGGATGTGAACCAGATCGATTAATCTAATTTCTCCTCATTGACGATCGGCTTGCAAAACAGCATCCCGCAGTGTCTCTAAACTGCGATCGCCATTGTATTTCACCCCGTTGATAAAAAATGTGGGTGTTGAGATCACACCGCTGTCGATACCACTATCAAGATCCGCTTGTACCCGTGCCACATGTCGATCGGTAGACATTTCTTGTAAAAACTGATCGACATCCAGATCGAGCGCGATCGCATATTCGACTAGATTACTATCAGCAAGTTGAGATGGATGCTCGAATAAGCAAGCGTGCATTTCCCAAAACTTATTTTGTGCGGCAGCAGCTTCGGTAGCTTCAGCCGCATGGTAAGCTTCGGGATGAATCTGCGACTGCGGAAAATGCCGAAATACAAACCGCAGGCGATCGCCCATCTGTGCTTGAATCGAGGGGATGATGCCATGCGCTGCTTGACAGTTCGGACATTGATAGTCGCCATACTGTACCAGCGTTACTTTGGCGGTGGTGCTGCCTTGACAACGATCTCGGCTACTCACTGGCGGTGTTAATCGATCGGGGTTGGGGGATAAAGCCATGAGATAAGAGTCGCAATTGCTATTGCAGCAGATTGGGATAACTTCCACTTTACAGAGCATCTTTCCAATCATTACTACACTAGATGATGATTTTCTTACTCCACTATTGTTGGTTTTTTGCCTACCTAAATAGGTGGGTTTCTCAATTTCAAAAAGCGTATGCCAAAATCAGAAAACTGCGTTAGAGTTTCAGGAAGTAATCATCGAAGGGGTTCCCTGATGAAACTAATTTCCGTTTGTGTTGGATTGCCACGCGAAGTCACCTGGAAGCGAAAACAGGTCACGACTGGTATTTTCAAGCAGCCAGTGGCAGGACGAGTGATGATGCGATCGCTCAATTTAGATGGCGACAAGCAGGCAGATTTGACCGTTCATGGTGGTGCCGAGAAAGCCGTTTATGCCTATCCAATCGAGCATTACGCTTACTGGAAGCAAAAGGGCTCCTGGCTTTATGGTGCAAATTGTATCTCAATCTACAAAATTTCCCCGGTACAAGTATTGAAACTCATGCCAGGAGTCGTCAGGAGTCATATAGGCTTCACTTACCGAATACCCAGGAGAGCCGTTTAATATCCCGATTTGGGGTGATATCTGGAAAGTTTCTGTATATCACGCCGATCTAGGATGACATACGGAAAGTCATAGCAGGACATTAGGCTTTGGGCGGAAATTTTTCCGTCTATCACTCTATTTTGGTGTATTATAGGGAAAGTTTCCGTCTAATAACTAGTTAGCTACACAAGATCCTAAATAAATTGAGTCAAATAAGAGATAATGCTTATAAAACTTATAGGCAAGGGTGAAAATAGTTGAATCGGCAAGCACTTATTGATCCAAAAGACGATATTATTAGCCTTCAAAGTGCATTTCTCAGATCTAAATCATTAGAAAGCAGGAAGATATTAGGGCAGTTCTTCACAGGATTCGTCGTGTCCGATTACATGGCATCTCTGATTGTCAAGCCCAAAAGTAAGACTATTCGCATACTTGATGCTGGCGCAGGAACTGGTATATTAGCCGCATCTACTGCTTTCTATTGCTTGAGTATGGGTTGTAAGGCCGTTCATGCTGTACTATATGAACTAGATTCCGAGGCAGTTGCCAGCCTTAAACAGACGCTGAATATCGTTCAGTGTTTGTTTTGCGAACAACTAGGAACATTTACTTACGAAATTTGCTGTGAAGACTTTATAATTGCTAGACCAGATAAAGAAAAAACTTTTCAGCCCTTTGATATATCAGTAATCAACCCGCCATACTTTAAATATAGTGCGAAAGATTCACCTTATGCCAGAGCGGTAGCCGATTTGTATCACGGCGATCCGAATATATATGCTTCGTTCATGGCAGTTGTAATGGCTTGCATGAAGGCTGGCGGTCAAATGGTAACGATAACACCTCGCAGCTTCACAAATGGACTATATTTCAAGGGTTTTCGTGAATACTTGCTAACTGAATCAGCACTGAGATTAATTCATATTTTCAAACACCGAGACAAGGTGTTTAACAATGATGACTCAACAGTGCTTCAAGAAAACATTATTTGCTACTTCGTTAAAGGCAGTAATGCCGACACCATAACAGTTAGATCGAGTGACTGCGATGCCAGCATCAACAATGCTGAGGAAAAACAATATCCGGTTCATTTAATTGTCGATCCTTCAAACGATCAAAGACTAATTAGAATTCCTGAATCAGCTTCTGCGGCTAGTATTTTGAAGCAAGCTGAAACTTTAAAAACCACTTTTGAAGGTGCTGGATATTTTATTTCGACTGGTCGTGTGGTCGAACATCGTGCCCGCCAATACATCACTGAAGACACGAGTGCTGAAAATACAGTTCCGCTTTACCGTCCACATAATGTGACACCATTAACTGCAACTTGGATAGGTAATCACAAGAAAGATGTAGCCTTCAGGCTTAATGAAGAGCATGACAAACATACGATGAAAAATGGTACTTATGTGTTGCTAAAACGTTTTTCATCCAAAGACGAAAAACGGCGCTTAGTTGCTAGCGTTCACCTTGCCAATATGCACGATTGTGAATTGATTGGCTTTGGTAACAAGACTAATTATATCGGTGTATTAGGTGGTGAATTATCCAATATTGAAGCCTATGGTCTTGCGACTATCTTTAATTCATCATTCATGGATAATTATTTCAGGTGCATTTCGGGGAATACACAAGTTAATGCTACTGAAATCAGGGTAATGAAATTTCCATCTCGTGACCAAGTGAAGAAAATTGGTGATCAAGTACACAAGCTTAAACTTTTTGAAACGGCTAAAATTGATTCGATCGTGAATCGAGTTCTTGGTGTAGTAGCTTCAATATAAGGGGGGAAATTTGGAATTTACGGCACAACAACAAGAAAAACTAAATGAAGCAAAAGCATTATTGACTGCCTTGGGGCTGCCCAAAGCACAGTGTAACGATCGATCGGCATGGGTCTTTTTGGCACTGGCTAATATAAAACCTTTAGATGACTGGAGTTCATCAACAGCACCGCTTTTGCCAACCGTGAACATCATGGAATTCATCCGTAATGAATATGGAATGGACTATAAGCCGAACAGTCGCGAAACCATCAGAAGACAAACACTTCATCAATTCGAGCAAGCCCGTATTGTCGATCGAAACCGAGATGACCCCACGCGAGCAACCAACAGCAAAGACAATAACTATTCATTGAATCAGTCAATGTTGGAGATTCTGGCGGAATACCCACACGGCGGCTGGTTGGGGAAAGTTCAAGATTACAAGGATGCGGTGCCTGAATTGAAGGCACAATATGAACGCGCTCTCGATCTGCACAAAATTCCAATTAGCTTACCAAGCGGTGAAACCATCACACTGTCACCTGGTAAGCATAATCAGCTTCACGCCGACATTGTTCACGAATTCTGTTCGCGCTTCATCGGTGCTGGCGGTCGATTGTTATACATTGGTGATACCGCTAGCAGTCGAAAAGAAGGCGGAAAGCTGATGTTCTTAGAAGCCGAATACCTGGAATCATTGGGTGTCCCCCCAATGTCACATGACAAATTGCCAGATATTGTAGTGTATGACGAAGACCGAGAATGGCTGTTTTTGATTGAAGCAGTTACCAGTCATGGCCCTATATCCCCAAAGCGTTGGGTTGAACTTGAAGAAGCCTTCAAAGATTGTAAGGTTGGTCTTGTTTATGTGACAGCGTTTCCAGACCGTGCTGAATTTCGCAAGAATGCGGCTGATATTGCATGGGAAACTGAAGTGTGGATTGCCGATAACCCAGACCATCTAGTTCACTTTAATGGTGAACGTTTCCTCGGCCCTCATGACAAAAGAAGCTAACAAGCGCTTGGACACGGAACGGAGACATACGCTATCAGTTATGATGCAAACATTATTGCCGTCCGGTGAAGCGCAAGCCATTAGACAGATAAATATTCAGTTACTTTCGCTTTGTGTTTCCATAACCGATGAGAGTTGGAGATCGCCCATAGTTCGAGAGATCTCAAATAGGTTCTATAGACCGTGAGAGGGAAGTGGGTTGCGGCGATCCAACCAAATTCGATCGCGTATTCGATTCGCTTTTCGATCGCAACTACAACTTAATAATGCCTTGCTGAAGAGCATTGACTACAGCGCGAGTACGATCGCTAGCACCGAGTTTGAGCGTGACATTGGTAACATGAAACTTGACAGTATTTTCAGAAATGTTTAGTTCGCCAGCAATATCTTTATTTTTTTTACCTTGAGCCATTAACGCCAACACCTGATTTTCTCGATCGCTCAGATCCGGTCGCTCCATTCGTGCCGCCAACTTAGTGCCAATTTCTGCTGGGATGTAGCGTTGCCCCCCGCTGACAGTCCGAATCACTTCTAAAATCTCCTGGCAGGGCGTATCTTTGAGTAGGTAAGCTTTGGCTCCAGCCCGCAGCCCTCGATAGATATCCTCATCTGTCTCATAGATCGAGAACATGATAATGGCGGCAGTGGAAAATTCAGCTCGGATGGTGTCGATCGCCTCTACGCCGCCGATTTCTGGCATCTTTAAATCCAGAATAGCGACATCGGGCTGATGAATGCGAAACTGTTCGATCGCCTGTTGGCCATTATTGACTTCGGCAACGACATTCATATCGGGCTGGTCATTTAAAATCGCGACTAAGCCTTGACGGACGATCGGGTGGTCGTCGGCAACCAGCAGTCGGATGGTTTTGGGAGATTCAGGCATATTCGATCGCGATGGTATTAGGGGGCTTCGGGATGGGCGAGAGTGACAGTAATGCTGGTACCTCGATCGATCTGGCTGACTAGGTGCCAGGTAGCTCCAATCCTGGCTGCCCGTTGCTGCATCCCCATCAAGCCAAATCCCGGCGAGGGAGATTGCGCCTCAAAGCCACAGCCATCATCGCGAATAGTCATTTGCAGATTTTGGAGACTGTAGCTGAGGCGAATTTGGATGGTTTGGGGTTGGGCATGGTGCAGAGCATTGGCGATCGATTCTTGGGCAATACGAAGCAAATTAAGTCCCAAATCGGGATGGAGACGGCGGGGGCTGCCGTCGATCGCCAGATCGATGGGCACCGATTGTCTGGACATCGTTTGTTCGATAAATTTGGCGATCGTCCGAGCGGGATCTTCGTATTCGGATGTTTCCAAATATAGCGTCCAAACCGATCGGCGGGCTTCAGCCAAGCCATCTCGCGCTAGAGCTTGAGCCGTCAGCAAATGAGTCTGCGCTTTTTCTGGTTGAGTCGCGGCAAAGTAGTCGAACGCCTGTAACTGCATCGAAATTCCGCCAAAAGCTTGGGCGAGAGTATCGTGAATTTCCCGCGCCATCCGAGTGCGTTCTTGCAGCAATGCCGCTTGTTGGGCTTCTTCGGCAAAACGGGTCAGTTCAATGGCAAAGGTGAGCTGTTGGGCTAGGGCATGAGCCAGTTCGATAGTTTGCCCAGCAAAGGTGTGATAACTGGATAAGTAGATGGTCAAAGTGCCGATGTTCGTGTTGCCGACTTTGAGGGGAATGTCGAGAAATGGTGTCACATCTAACCCGACTTGTGCAGATGGGTCGCTCGATTTGAGAGTTTGCCCTTGGCAGTAGGTTAAATAGGAATAAGCCCGATCTTCTCGATCGGAATGCACCCAATATTCAATGCGTGGGGCATCTAATTGCTCGGCAATGAGTTTGAGGGTATATCCAATAAAGCGATCGAGATCCGGATCGGTGGCGAGGGTATCAAGAGATTGTTTAAGAGCTGTGTTTGCCTTGACCAATTCGGTAACGCTTTCGTGTGCAGCTTGTTCCTGCGCGCGCGCGATCGCTTCTGATTGTTTAATTTCTGCCAATTGTGTCAGTTGAATGGCCAGAGTCACCTGCTGTGCTAGCGCACACATTAGCTCGATTTGTCGATCGCTCAAATGGCGATCGCTGGGAAAATAAAGTATCAGCGAACTCGTAGCCTTTTCAGACCACATCAGCGCGATGTTAATCATTTTCCTGATGCCATGCTCCGTACACCAGGTTTCCAAATCAAAATTCAGCGGTGAGAAGAGCGCCAGTTCGATCGGATCGGTAGGGATATCTTCGATCACATAGTAACGCTGACGAGTTTGGAAATTTCCGTACCCAGCTAGTTCCGGTAGGATTGGGACACCTGTCACCAGACAATCATTGGGCAAATCGGCTGCTGTGAGAATTTGTCCGTTACGGCAAGCAAGCCTAAGATAGGCAATATCGCCAGGTTCTGGACTCTCCCAATACTGGATCAGTGGGGCATCAAACTGTTCGGAAAAGGCTTTGAGCACATAGTCCAAAAAGCGATTGAGGTCGGGTTCTGTTGCCAACAAATCCACGGTTTGCTTGAGCAAATGATTTGCCTTGGCCAATTCGGCAACGCGCACCTGTTCCGCTTGGAGGATGATTTTTTGCGTGCGATCGCGCTGGATCGCACTACCAATACAATCAGCGATCGATCGCAAAACGGCGACTTCTGCCGCACCGATCTCAATCGCTGCTCGACAATAATTCAAGCACAACACTCCCCACCACTGCCCCTTGACCCGAATCGGCACCGAATAACTAGACTGGACTCGAACGGATGCATAGACACTACGCAAAGGTTCGACCCAAGCTTCTAAGAGTCCGCCAAAACCATCCCCATGAAGATAATATCGTTCCAGAAATGCTTCGATTCCGGCTGAAGGGATGCGCCCAGTTTCCAGGCTATCCATCTGTCGCATAATGCCAGGTCTAGTCCACTCATAGATCGCGGTATGGTAGGTTGGCACGCTTGATGAGCGATCGGATGAAGGATCAAAGTTACCTTCTAGCACATTAATGCGATCGCATCCTGCACCTTCGACAATGATTTGCAGGGCAGTATCGATCGCTTCATCAAAGTTCTCCACCGTCAGTAAAACACTGGTTGCGTTGGCCGAGGCTTCCAAGAGCCGATTTCGCCTATGTAGTATTTGATAATCTGCTTCAAGCACGGCAGATAATTTTGGTGAGGAAGGCGATTTTTGATGCTCGGACATGGTTTCAACCTCGATCGCACTTGCCGTGCAGATAGTGTACCAGCATAATTTCCGATCGCAAACTGACGAACAGATTTTAACACCTCAGCTTGGCTGGTGTATCCCGATCGTGCCGATATTCCGCTGAAGTGCCCGTATTGATGGAGTCGATCGAACAGTCAATTTCAGATTGCACAAATTTCGCTGGATTGAGGTCATAATCCAACTTTGTGCAACGATTTTCACTATGTAGTTATCTTAAAAAATTCGATCGATAATTTTGCAAAACATAGAAAACTACCTAAATGGGTAGGTAAAAAACTACCGATTGGATAGCAAAAACATCATCTCTTGGTGTAGTAACGATTGGAAAGATTCTCTGTACAGTGGGTTGTATCCCAATTTGCTGGCTGCAATCGGATTCTGAGAAATTGCTGAAATTTAACTGAGGATACTTTTAGGATAAATTCAGGAAATCGAGCGGTTGAATTCAGAAATCTTTCAGAAGATAGCTTCAATATTAAGCTTAACAAACCAAAGCAGTTTGCCCATACTCACCAAATAGTTTAAGGGTTGGTACGGCGAATCGTATTCAAAATTTGATCGGGAGTTGTTGATGACCATCATGCAGAAAGTAGCAATCATTACTGGCAGTCACAAAGGGCTAGGCTATGCGATCGCTCGCCAGTTAGCACAGCACGA
Source organism: Microcoleus sp. PH2017_24_DOB_U_A (assembly GCF_020738205.1). Lineage (NCBI taxonomy): Bacteria > Bacillati > Cyanobacteriota > Cyanophyceae > Oscillatoriales > Microcoleaceae > Microcoleus > Microcoleus sp. PH2017_24_DOB_U_A. Next base: position 3,134 of record NZ_JAEQCT010000120.1, on the reverse strand, counting down.
AAATATTCAGGTGGATTTTCATGCTCTAAATGTCACGATCAATGTCTCCTTGTGGAATGAGGTGAGCCGATGAACAAAATTTGTGCTTTGGTGGGTGTGGGGCCAGGGCTTGGCTTGGCTCTTGCTCGGCGGTTTGGACTAGAAGGATATCAAATGGCACTCTTAGCCCGTCGTCCAGAGGCGTTGACTGAATACACCAAAATCTTAAGTGATGCCGGAATTGTGTCAACTGGATTTGAGGTTGATGCGGCTGATTCTGCCTCAATCTCAGCGGCCTTTACCGAGGTTCAGCAGCAGATCGGTCATCCTGATGTTTTGATCTACAATGCAGCTCTGCTCAAACTAGATTCTGTGATGAGTCTGACTACTAAAGATTTAGTGCAAGACTTCAAGGTTAATGCTGCCGGAGCCATCAGCGCGATTCAACAGGTATTGCCTGGGATGCAGCAACAAAAAAGCGGCACGATTCTATTAACGGGCGGCGGCTTGGCACTCTATCCTAGTCCTCAATTAATTTCGCTCGGTATTGGTAAGGCGGCAATCCGGTATCTTGCTTTGGGTTTAGCAGAAGAATTGAAAGCAGACGGAATTCATCTGGCGACTGTGACAATTTGTGGAACCATCGCCCCAGACACGAAATTTGACCCCGATGCGATCGCCCAGGTGTATTGGCAATTGCACCAGCAGACTCCTGAAACTTGGCAAGTTGAATATGTCTATCAATGAGGTGAATCAGTGCAATTTTTGATCGTCGGACGTGTTAAAGCTGAAACCAAAATTGAACAGGTTTTACCCGTTGTCAAGCCAGAGGCGGCAAAAGTTTGGGAACTTTATGCCAGCGATCGTCTACGCTCGATTCACTACATTGCTGATAAGAGTGGTGCTGTATTGTTATGCGAGGCAAATAACGTTGAAGAAATCAACGCGATGATTGCTCAGTTACCGATGGCGCAAGCAGGTGTCATGCAATTTGAAGTTATTCCGTTACTTCCCTACACAGGTACCGCAGAGCTTTTCGCTCAATAATCATTTGTCCTCATCACCCCAAAAATTGCATGAGTCACCATTTTGATTCGCCAGAATCTCGGCAAGACAGCCGGATCAACATCTGCGACATTTATTTGTTCAATGCCGACGATCCCCAGAAGATTGTCGCGGTGATGACTATTAGCCCTTTAGCTGGGTTGCCTTCACCGTTTACAGGTCAACCCCAATGGGATACTTTTAGACCTGAAACAGCCTACGAATTTCGGTTTGATACCGATGGCGATGCAAAATCTGACGTTGTTTTCAGATTTGTTTTTCAGGGAGATGCTAACCCCCAATCTTGGTCTCTCACTTACCTCAGCGGCGAAGCAGCCCGCGATCATCACGCTACAGGGCAAGAGTTAGGGCAGGGGACTGTGAATGAGGTTGCGCCTATTGCCAATCTAGGACGGATCTGGACAGGGTTGGCAGGCGATCCTTTCTTCCTGGATGCGGTTGCTGCCCGTGTTTGTCTCGATAATGCCATCCAAAATAATGTCTGGGATGCCGAAAGTTTCAGCACTGGAGCCAGTACAACGGGAGCAACTAATGTTCTAGCGATCGTTGCTGAACTGCCCCTCGATCGCATCTCAAATACACCATTTAGTTTTTATGCAACGGTTGCAGCCAACGATCACGGACATTGGACGCAGGTGAATCGCTGTGGCAAGCCCAATTTCGCGGCAACATTCAATGATAACCCTGAAGGATCATTACGCTACAATTCGACCGACCCAGACACAGACTATGACAACTTTGCTCAGCCTGTAATCAGCTTAGTCACTCAAATTTGTCACGTAGCACAGAGCACCGATCGACCTGCAAATTACGGACAGATGGTAGCAAACTGGTCATTTCCCGATGTTCTTCCTTTTAACCCACTGCTTCCAGCCAGTTTTGGGTTTGCCGGCATCAATGGGCGGAGGTTACAAGATGATTTTGGCACAGTCGTTTACACGCTGTTCTTCAATACTTTACTTCAGAATAAAGTCCCGCCGCCGATCGATCTAAGGACTGAATTTCCCTATATTGCTCCAGCTAGACCTCTACCCACAGATTCATCTGTTGGTGTCCCTAGCCGACAAGAGGGATAAGTAACAGATATGGGTGGCTCGAATGCACCGTTTACAGCCGATCGAGGAGCCGAAACGGCTGTGTATCTAGCAAGTCTTCCAGAGGATGGCGCACAAGGTAAGTTCTTTGCTGAAATGAGAAGGTTTGGTGGACCGATATTGCTGTCTTGGTAATCAAGATTGCCCCTAATATATCAATCCATGAAATGTTAAGAATACTGGAGGGACTATAGAGAATAAAACTAACGGAAAGATTGCGTCAAACGATTTAACGACCTGAATTAACCGGAGAGATTGTATGAAACTCATCATGTTTGGCCCAACTGGTACGATCGGCAGTCGAATTCTCAATGAAGCCTTGCAGCGAGGACATACATTGACGGCAATTACTCGCGATCCATCCCGCTTTTCTGTCTCCCATAAAAACTTAACGGTGGTTGCGGGTAATGCGCTATGAAGTTGTCCGGCAGGCAGCCGATCCAGAAGCAACGCTAATGATGTTTCTGCAAAGCACCTATGAGGCGGCAGCAAATTTAGCCCATTGGGATCGAGGATTGCTAGAGAGATCGCCAGTCTCATCAATACAAAGGGAAAAAGAATGACAAAAGTTTTAATCGTGTATACCTCAAGCTTTGGTAACACCAAGCGAATGGCTGAAGCTATTACGAATGGAGCGCGTTCTGTTGAAGGCACAGAAGTTATCTGCAAAGAAGCATCTGAAGCGACAGCCGATGATGTGCGCGTCGCCGATGCGATCGTCATGGGTTCTCCCGTCCGTCATCGGACTGCTGATGCACGAGTCAAGAAGTTCATTGAGGAGGTCTGCGAGAAACTGTGGTTAACGGACGAAATGGTAGGTAAAGTTGGCGGTGTCTTTACCGTCGGCGGTGGCTACGGCGATTGTGGCGCAGGTTCCGAATTAGCTCAGTTGGGATTGTTAGCGGGACTTAAACAAATTTTAAGCCCAAACAAGGCCTAAACTGGCTTTATAAGCCGAGAATACGTCCCAATTTTGGTTCAACCATTTCACAAATC
>NZ_JAEQCT010000119.1:0-29589 GCF_020738205.1 Microcoleus sp. PH2017_24_DOB_U_A | reverse complement strand
CAGCGCTCTTAGGTACGTAGTTGCGCTTCAGCGCTCTTAGGTAGGTAGTTGCGCTTCAGCGCTCTTAGGTACGTAGTTGCGCTTCAGCGCTCTTAGGTACGTAGTTGCGCTTCAGCGCTCTTTGGTAAGTAGTTGCGCTTCAGCGCTCTTAGGTACGTAGTTGCGCTTCAGCGCTCTTTGGTACACAACATACGCAGCAGATTGAATGAAATATAATTTAAGTTATGAATACAGAACCTCAACCGGGCAAATCCGAGAAATCATCCAAAATTAAAGATATATCAACACTGCTGCGGGACGATCGCTTCTGGAAAATAACCGGACAGGCGATCGCCCTAATTTTAGTAATAACAGTCATCGCTATTCTTTGGGACAACCTCACCGCCAATTACGCGCAACTAGGAATTGCATTTGGATTTGACTTTCTCAATTCCCAAGCATCCTTCGACATCGGCGAAAGCGTAATTCCCTACAGTCCCGAAAACAGTTACAGACAAGCTTATTTTGTTGGTTTGATCAACACGCTGCGGGTAATGGGCCTGGGGATTGTTTTCGCAACAATTGCGGGTTTGACTGTAGGAATTGCCCGCCTTTCCGACAATTGGATCTTGCGTAATTTAGCAGCTTTGTACGTGGAGATTTTGAGGAATACACCGTTATTGCTGCAATTATTTTTCTGGTATTTTGCAGTATTCATTTCCATGCCAAAACTGGAAGACAATCAACAGATGCACGGCCCAATTTACTTGACAAATCGCGGGATTGCTGTACCTTGGCCTGCGCCTTTGCCAGGTTTTGAGATTTGGTTGATTTTGTTAACTGTGGGAGTTTTGGCTGCGGCGGGGCTGTGGATGTGGCGGGCGCGGGTGATGGTGGAAGAAGCGAAGCCTGGAAGACAGTTGTTTTGGGCTGCTGGTGCGATCGTCCTGAGTGCAATTTTAGCTTTGATTATCACCAAAAATCTGCCTTTGGGCCTCGATTTCCCGCGCCTGACACCAGCATTGCAACTCGAAGGAGGATTAAAATTAACTCCAGAATTTGCAGCCCTAGTGACAGGACTCAGCTTGTATACTGGCAGTTACATTGCAGAAATTGTCCGCGGCGGAATTCAGTCAGTCTCGCGAGGCCAGTGGGAAGCGGGAAAGTCTTTGGGACTTAAATCTGGAACCCTGATGCGGATGGTAATTTTGCCGCAAGCTTTGCGGGTAATTGTGCCGCCGTTAACCAGTCAGTATCTGAATTTAGCGAAGAATTCGAGTTTAGCCGTGGCGGTGGCTTATCCCGACGTTTACTTTGTGGTGGGTTCTCCGACGTTGAATCAGACCGGAAGGGCGATCGAAACAATGCTAATTATCATGGTAACATACCTAACAATTAGTTTGATAGTTTCTCTGTTTATGAATTGGTACAATCACACGGTACAAATCAAGGAAAGGTAAATAACAGTTGACAGTTGACAGTTGACAGTTGACAGTGGATAGCGAAGTCAAAAGTTAAGTTTATTATAATCTGGAACTAAAGTTGAAATGACTTACAGAGATTTTAACTTAAAAACAGTAACAAAAAAATTTGGTTTGACGATTAGCGATCGCATCAATATGTTCTCTCCTGTGCCAGAATTAGAACCAAGTCCCTTACTTGTAGAAATTCTCAAAGAGAACGCAGGCATTGCCTTAAGCAGCAATACTGACAAGTCTCGCTCGTCCATGATAACCGCACCGATTTTAATCGAACTTAGAAAACTGTTTAACCATCAAATTGGTCTTTTTTGTGGAATAGATTTTACAGTTGATGCCGAAAAAGGATTAGCTGGAAATTGCGATTTTTTGATTAGTCGTTCTTCATACTTATTAATGCTTACCGAACCAGTAATTGCGATCGTAGAAGCACAAAACGAAGATATTAATGCAAGCTTGGGGCCATGTGTAGCCCAAATGTTAGCAGCTAGAATATTTAACGAATGCGAAGGCAACACAAATGCAACAATAAATTATGGGGCTGTTACTAGCGGCCAAACCTGGAGATTCTTAAGACTCAAAGAACAAGTAATTGAAATTGACTTGACAGAATATTACGTAACAGATGTCAAGAAAATATTAGGAATATTAGCAAGTGCAATTCAGCAAGCAATCTAAAATCTAACATCTAAAATACATGGAAACAACCCCCGTACTGCCGCCTCCCGCCACCGAATCGCCCACCCCTTGGAATTGGGCGCGCAAAAACCTATTTAGTACCTGGTACAACAGCATTCTGACAATAGTTTGCTTAATTGTCGCCTTCCAAACAGTTAAAGGAATTATCGTTTGGGCCACAACAAAAGCTAAATGGCGCGTGTTAGAAGCAAACTTGCCACTATTTTTTGTGGGCAGATTTCCCAGCGAATCCTACTGGCGGCTGTGGATAGTAGCCGGAATAATTGCCTTGTTGGGCGGTTTAACTTGGGGAAATATTCAGCGAGATGAACGTCTTTGGAATCGGCCTACACTGATTTTACTTGGTGCAGCGGTTGTTGGTGCGGTCATTACGCCGATCGACCTTACCTCTCGCTTCTACCTCTTAGGAATTATTATCGCAACCGCCGCCAGCTATGTCGCCGCGAGACAAATTAATCCCAACCCCCCCCAACCCCCCCTTGGTAAGGGGGGGCGAGGGGGGGTTAGCTGGATACCCGGAATTTGGGCTCTTTCCTTCCCGCTGATTCTGTGGCTAATTAAAGGCGGATTAGGTTTGACAGAAGTCTCGACAAATGACTGGGGCGGTTTAGTGCTGACGCTGTTTTTAGCAATTATTAGCATTGTGCTTTCATTTCCCCTGGGAGTATTGCTTGCCCTCGGGAGACAAAGTTCTTTGCCAGTCGTCAAACTGCTGTCAACATTGTACATTGAAATAGTGCGCGGCTTGCCTTTAATTGGCATTTTGTTTTTAGGTCAAGTCATGCTGCAATTATTCTTACCGCCGGAATATCCCAAATTGGATAGAGTGATTCGGGCGATCGCCGGATTAACATTATTCAGTGCGGCATACTTGGCTGAAAACGTGCGCGGCGGTTTGCAGGCTGTGCCCAGAGGACAAATAGAAGCAGCAAGGTCGATCGGGCTAAACACACCACTATTGACCATTCTGATTGTACTACCTCAAGCACTGCGAACAGTCATTCCGGCGATCGGCGGTCAATTCATCGGATTATTCATGGATACATCCCTGCTATCGCTATTTGGAATGTTAGAATTAATCGGCATATCCCGCGCCGTTTTAGCAAATCCATCCTACATCGGCAGGTACGCCGAAGTTTACATATTCGTCGGCATCATCTATTGGGTATTTTGCTACTCAATGTCACTGGCCAGCCGCAAAATAGAGAAAAGTTTAGAAAAAAGTCATTAGTCCACAGTCTGTAGGGGCGGGTTCACCAACAAAATAGAACTCCCAACCCAAATATATATAAACCCGCCCTCCCAACCCAAATATATATAAACCCCCCCTCCACTGAAGTAGTCAACAGTCATCAGGCAATAATTATTCGTCATTATTTAAAGGAGAAAATTATGCAAGATACACTAACAGTTCCAGAAACAGTAATCGTCGCAGAAAACGTCCACAAATGGTACGGACAATTTCACGTACTGCGCGGCGTCAGCATGAACGTGAACCGAGGCGAAGTCGTCGTCGTGATGGGCCCTTCAGGTTCCGGCAAATCCACGTTTATTCGGACTTTTAACGCTTTAGAAGCCTATCAGCAAGGCAAAATTACGATCGACGGAATCGAACTTTCCCACGACTTGCGAAACATCGAAAAAATTCGCCAGGAAGTAGGAATGGTGTTTCAGCAATTCAACCTATTTCCCCACCTATCAGTCCTGCAAAACGTCATGCTAGCGCCCGTATGGGTGCGCCGCTGGCCGAAGAAAAAAGCAGAAGAAGTAGCAATGCAACTGTTAGAAAGAGTCGGGATTTTGTCCCAAGCCCAAAAATATCCCGGACAATTATCTGGCGGACAGCAGCAGCGGGTTGCTATTGCACGTTCCCTAGCAATGCAGCCGAAAATCATGCTATTTGACGAACCGACATCAGCATTAGACCCGGAAATGGTGCGGGAAGTTTTAGATGTCATGCGAAATTTAGCGCAAACAGGAATTACAATGGTAGTGGTGACTCACGAAGTCGGATTTGCGCGCGAAGTTGCCGATCGCATTGTGTTGATGGACGGCGGCGTTTTAGTGGAAGAAGCGAAGCCAGAAGAGTTTTTTCAGAACCCGAAGGAAGAACGCACACGCAAGTTTCTATCTCAGATATTGTAAACAGAACTTACGTCATTATAGGTTAGTAGTGAGGACTTTAGTCCGCATCCCATCAGAAAACTAAACTCATCATTAAAAACCAGAGAGTGAGGTTCGTAGTGAGGACTTTAGTCCGCATCCAATCAGAAGACTAAACTCATCATTAAAAACATTAATAGGTTCGTAGTGAGGACTTTAGTCCGCATAAGATCAGAGGACTAAACTCATAATTAAAAACCAGAGAGTGAGGTTCGTAGTGAGGACTTCAGTCCGCATAAGATCAGAGGACTAAAGTCCTCACTACGAACCGTTATTTGTGATTCATTCCCTTGACTTGGATAACAGCGTTAGAATAGTAGATATAAGTCATAAAATCTCAAATTTATATGCCGTCCACAAAAACGCTGCCACTAATTAAAGATGCAGAACGCCTAGAAAGCCGCCTCAAAGAAATTCCGGCAGTTCCTGGTGTATACTTAATGCGCGACGAGAGCGATCGCATCCTGTACATCGGCAAATCCAAAAAACTCCGAAACCGAGTCCGTTCCTACTTCCGCGAAAGCCAAAACCTCAGTCCCCGCATCGCGATGATGGTACAGCAAGTGCGCGAAATCGAATTCATCGCCACCGACACAGAAGCCGAAGCTTTGGCCTTAGAAGCAAACCTCGTAAAACAGCACCAACCTCACTTTAATGTCCTCCTCAAAGATGATAAAAAATATCCTTATTTGTGCATAACTTGGTCGGAAAAATACCCGCGCATTTTCATCACCCGCAAACGCCGCGCGGGTAGTGCGAAAGACCGCTACTACGGCCCCTACGTCGATACAGGGGCGCTGCGGAGTACGCTGCATTTGATTAAGCGGATTTTCCCCTTGCGACAGCGCCCTCAACCGCTATTTAAAGACCGTCCCTGTCTGAACTACGATATCGGCCGCTGCGTCGGTGTTTGTCAAGGGTTAATGTCTGCGGAAGATTACCAAAAAATCATCCAAAAGGTAGCCATGATTTTCCAGGGAAGGACTCAGGAATTGCTGGATATTCTGGAACCACAAATGGAACAAGCAGCCGAAGATTTGAACTTTGAAACTGCGGCCAGGATTCGCGACCAAATTAAAGGTTTGCAATCTTTAAGTGCTGGTCAAAAAGTGTCTTTACCAGATGATACCGTTTCCAGGGATGCGATCGCCCTGGCAGCAGACACGCAGCACGCCTGCATTCAATTATTCCAGATTCGTGCAGGTCAATTAGTCGGCAGACTGGGCTTTATGGCGGAGATACCCAGGGCGGGCACAGGGGCACCGCCCCTACATTCCTGGGAAGAAGAATTATCTCAACCTTCTCTTACCTCCCCCCCAAGGCTTGGGGGAGTAGAGGCCGGGGCGATTTTGCAGCGAGTTTTGGAGGAACATTATCAAAATGTCGAAGCCGTAGAAATTCCCAGCGAAATTTCTGTGCAGTACGACTTACCAGAAGGCGAAATATTAGCAGATTGGTTGAGCAACCGCAAGGGGCGAAAAGTGACGATTTTGACTCCGCAGCGCCAAACTAAGGCGGAGTTAATTGAGATGGTGGAACGCAATGCTGAGTATGAATTGGCGAGAATGCAACGATTGAGCGATCGCAATTCTCAAGCAATGCAAGATTTAGCCGAAATTCTCGATTTACCAGAAATGCCGCACCGCATAGAAGGTTACGATATTTCTCACATTCAAGGTTCGGATGCGGTAGCTTCCCGTGTCGTATTTATCGACGGTTTACCAGCAAATCAACACTACCGCCACTACAAAATTAAAAATCCTGAAATAAAATCCGGTCATTCTGACGACTTTGCTAGTTTAGCAGAAGTTATCGGCAGACGATTTAGGATCAAAGAAGCAGAAGGAAACAGCAAGAAGCAAGATGAATTTAGCGAGTTAGCAGAAGCGGAAGCAGTCAGTAATTTGTCTTCAGTTTCTCCTAATATTGCTGACAAACCGGATTTGATTATGATAGACGGCGGCAAAGGTCAACTGTCAGCAGTTGTGGCTGTTTTGCGGGAGATGAATTTGCTAGATGAGTTGCGAGTTGTGAGTTTGGCGAAGCAGCGAGAAGAGATTTTTTTGCCGGGGGAATCTTTGCCGCTGCCAACTAATTCTGAGCAACCGGGTGTACAATTACTGCGGCGGGTGCGGGATGAGGCGCACAGGTTTGCTGTGAGTTTTCACCGAGATCAAAGAAGTCAGAGAATGAAGCGATCGCGCTTAGATGAGATTCCGGGGTTGGGACACCACCGACAAAAACTATTGTTAGCGCATTTTCGGTCGATCGACTACCTGCGTTTAGCAACTCCCGAACAGTTGGCGGAAGTTTCTGGGATTGGCCCGCGTCTGGCGCAGCAAATCTACGCTTATTTCCATCCGTAAAGCCTTTAGTAGCGTGGAAGAGGGGATTTGGGAGGCTACGAGTCCCTATTCAACCACTTTCAAGGAGAACTTGAGAAATTTTGCACGGGCCTATTGCAATTCTCAGAAGCTTGTGGTATGTTTAGGTTCTGTGTGAATGCGGGTGTAGTTTAGTGGTAAAACTTTAGCCTTCCAAGCTAACTATGCGGGTTCGATTCCCGCCACCCGCTTATTAAACAAAAAGCCTCAAACCAACGAGAAATCAACGGTTTGGGGTTTTTTATTGCCGATTTTTTGGCTGGGTGGGGCGTCAAAAAGACTAGAAATTGGATACAAATTGACGACAAAACGACCAAACTGAGTATCAAGTGACTGCCCGATCGCCCTTTTTGAACACAATTTGACTAGAATTTGAATACAATTTGACTAGAAATATCCAGCCGAGAGTCAATAGCGGTGTGGCGTGCATGGAACCCTAGATAATGGGAGTTGTCTGAGTCCCGTATCTGGAAGAATAATCGGTTAACATAGAGTGCCTCCAGTTGGCAAGATTGTCGATCGCACTCAGCTTGAGTTATGACTGATTCGGAGTCGCATCAGTCACAAGGAGAACCCGTGAAATATTTTTCAGTAGTAATGTATTTGCTGCGGGAACGGCAACAATTTCTCGAAGAAATTCGCGACGGTGTTAAGCTCAAATCTAAAATTTTTGGTTTGTTAATTTCCAGTACCATATTTTTTGGGATTTACGGAGCGATATTAGGCGCATCTAGTACGTGGATGCAATGTCTGGTTTCAGCAATCAAGCTGCCAGCGCTTTACTTACTGACGCTGATTATCTGCTTTCCTACACTGTACTTTTTTAATGTCATGTTTGGTTCAAAACGAACTTTTGAACAGTATTTGACATTGTTGATGACAGCAATGGCGATGATTAGCGTTTTGCTGTTTGGATTTGCACCTGTCAGCCTATTTTTTCTGATCAGCAGTACCAATTACAATTTTTATCTGCTGCTAAATGTTGCTATCATGGCAATCACAGGATTTTTGGGGGTCAGCTTCATTTATCAAGGAATGCACTTTCTGTCCGAACAAGATGCGGAAGGAAAAGACATCAGGCTAAATATTTTGCGGTTTTGGTTGGGACTGTATGCGTTTGTGGGCAGTCAGTTGGGATGGACGCTGAGACCGTTTTTTGGCGCACCGGGACAAGCTTTTCAACTGTTCCGAAGCCGAGACAGCAATTTTTATATGAGTCTGTGGGATTCAATTAGGTCTCTGGGAGGATTTTAATTAATGCTAATTTAAGGAGATTTGCCCTAGTGATACAAGCGGATTTGGATGAGTTGATAATTCCTGAAAAGGAGTTGGAAGATTTGAGCGGAATAGCTTTGAGCGACGGTTTTTCAGGGAATTTTTATCGCCCTGCTACACTCCGGGACGGCAAAAATCTGTTTGCTCTTTTGTTGCACGAGTTGCTGATATTTTGCGTGACGCTTGTTGTCTCGCTCCCGGTTGCTTTGCTGGCCAATAGAAATCAAGTTGGTTTTAGCGATGCTGAGATATTTGTCCGGGTTTTACAAATAACTTTGGGTTTGTCCCTGGCGATTACTGTTGTTTGGAATGTCTATAAATGGGTAAAAGCAAAGCCTTTAGCAACCCTGGCGGGTCTCTTGGATGAAGTTGAGAAGTATCATGAGGTGATTAAGGCTTTAGATATTATCGATCGCCTAACGGCTGCTGGCAATTTACAAGCCAATTTAATTAATCGACAAGATGCAATTGAGGCCTTAAAAATTACTAGAGAAAGTTTAGTCTGTGCTTTGAAAACAGAAAGGATTCTCAGGGAAAATCAGAAATTCATTGGTCGCCGTTACGAGTTATTTGCTAATATTGAAAGTAATTTGGCGGCTTTGATGGCGCTGGATGTGAGCGATCGGGCGAGCGAATACGGCCGGTTGCTAAATGAGGCTCTAGAAATTGGGATGAGCGTGCACAAAGAGGTAAGAAAGTTGCAAAATGGCAAATAATTTGAAGTATGTTGTTGCGCTTTAGCGCTCTTTCATGTATATACAGAAAGAGCGCTGAAGCGCAACAACGTACCTTTATTGAATCTGTAGGAACTACGAACCTTTTTTGGGGACAATTTTAATCGTCAAATATATCCAACTGTTGTCCCTCCGACTCTTTTTTACCATCTTTCTTAACACCCTTCCGCAGCCCGATCGCAATTTTGCTATGTTTCTCAATCTGCTTCATCACCTGTCTCGCCCTATCAATCACCGACGGCGGTAAACCAGCCAACCTCCCCGCTTCAATTCCGTAGGACTTATCAGCACCGCCGGGGTGAACTTCGTGCAAAAATACAATTTGATCCGGCAATTCCTTCACAGTCACCTGATAATTTGCCACATTATCCAAAATAGAAGCTAACTCATTTAACTCGTGATAGTGAGTCGCAAAAATCGTCCGCGCGCGAATCTCGCTGGCTAAATATTCTGCCACAGACCAAGCAATCGAAAGCCCGTCAAACGTTGCCGTTCCCCTACCAATTTCATCCAACAAAACCAATGATTTCGGCGTCGCGTGATTGAGAATATTGGCAGTTTCGTTCATTTCTACCATAAACGTAGACTGACCGGTTGCTAAATCGTCCACGGCGCCGACACGGGTAAAAATGCGATCGCAAATTCCCAAAGTCGCAGCCTTCGCCGGGACAAAACTGCCCATCTGCGCCATTAACTGGATCAAACCAACCTGGCGCAAATAACAACTCTTGCCGCTAGCATTCGGCCCAGTTAAAATAATTAAATCTGGGCGACTTAGCGCTGCTTCCCGACCCAAAAAAGCCGAATTAGGGACAAAAAATCCCGGCGGTAAAGACTTTTCCACCACCGGATGACAACCTTCAATAATTTTAATTTCCCGACTTTCTGTCATCATCGGGCGACAGTAATCTTGATAAACCGCTACTTCCGCCAAACCGCACAAAATATCCGCCGCCGCCACCGCGCGGGAAACGTTGCGAATAATTTCGGCGTGTTCTCCTACCTCCGATCGCAATTTCGCAAAAATATCGTACTCCAAGTGATTTAAATCTTCCCGCGCCGTCAGAATTCGCACTTCCCTTTCTTTTAATTCTTCTGTGCTGTAGCGTTCTTCATTGGTGAGAGTTTGCTTGCGGGTGTAGTCGTTCGGTACTTGGTCAACTTTCGATTTGGTAATGCTGATGTAATAGCCGAAAGCTTTATTGTAGCCGACTTTTAAATTAGAAATTCCGGTGCGTTGCCGTTCGTTAGCCTCTAAACGGGCAATCCATTCTTGATCGGCTGATGCAGTGTGGCGCATCTCATCAAGCATGGGATTAATGCCCGATCGAATCAAACCTCCTTCTTTTAAATGAATCGGCGGTTCCTCAACTAAATAAGCGTGAATTTGAGTTGCTAACTCTTCTAAAATGGGCGGGACATTTTGCAGCGCTTTTAAATAGGGCGAGATTCCTTCAGTTGCGATCGCCGCCAGTTGGGGTAATTTTGAGAGAGAATCGGCTAAAGCGACCAAATCCCGCGCGCTAGCGGTTCCAGAACCGGCGCGCCCCGTGAGTCTTTCGATGTCGTAAATTTGGCGCAGCAACTGCTGCAAATCTTGGCGCAGCGGATTGTTTTCTACTAATTCTTGAATCGTATCGTGGCGGGCGCAAATACCTTTAATGCTGAGCAAAGGTTGCAGCACCCAGCGGCGCAAAGCCCGGCCTCCCATGGCGGTGCTGGTTTTGTCTATAGCCCACAGCAGCGAACCGTGAAACACGCCATCTCTGACTGTTTGAGTGATTTCAAGATTGCGGCGGGTTTGATAGTCTAGTATCAGAAAATCGGTGAGTGTGTAAGTGTGCAATCTTTGCAAAGCAACTGCTTTTTCTTTTTGAGTTTCTTCGAGATATTGCAGCAAACCGCCGGCGGCGCGCACTGCGAGGGAAAGGTGCGCGCATCCGAGGCCTTCGAGCGATCGCACTTTGAACTTTTGCAGGATTCGCTGTTTTGCTTCGGACAAAGTAAACGGGATTTGCGATCGCAAAGAATAGCAAAACGAATTCGGCAAACAATCGGGTAAATGCTCGGATTTCTCTCCCGGTCTCAACATCGTCACCAAATCCGGCGCATTAGTCGGAACCAGGACTTCCGAAGGCTGCAAACGGAGCAATTCTAATGTTAATTGTTCTAAACTGTCGGCTTGGGTAGTGACGAATTCTCCGGTAGAAATATCAGTATAAGCCAATCCCCAATGTTCCCCAGCGATGACGACTGCTGCTAAAAAGTTATTTTGTCGGGGTTTGAGCATTCCATCATCCGTCAAAGTTCCTGGAGTGAGAATGCGGGTGATTTCGCGCTTGACTTGGCGGCCTTCGCGGGCGGCGATCGAGGCATCTTCAACTTGGTCGCAAACTACTACAGCATAGCCTTTTTCTACTAACACAGAAGTATAGCGATCGAGGGCGTGATGCGGCACTCCTGTCATCGGCACTCGACCGATTTCTTTGCCGCTTTCTTTGCTAGTGCAAACAAGTTCTAATTCCCGCGAAATCGTCACTGCATCTTGAAAAAAACACTCAAAAAAATCTCCGACTCGAAACAATAAAAGTGCGTGGGGATACTGTTCTTTCACTTCCACATACCGCTGCATCATCGGCGTCAGCTTAGTGAATTCTAATAGGCGGTGGTCGGCATTGGGGATGTTGGCTTGACTGGGGTCTGTTGGGGTAGATGCAGTGTAAGGCATAAAAGGCGATCGATAAATTTTGATCTTTAACAACTTTAGCGCAAGCTCGGCTTTTAGCTATAGCTAATGATACAATTTTTGACGATTAATCCTCCTCCAGCAGGGTGCGCGATTCTCAAGATGCGAGCCCAGTTATATGGTTCGTAGTGCCCTTCGTAGTGCCGTTCGTAGTGCGGACTTCAGTCCGCTCTTATCCTGCGGACTGAAGTCCGCACTACAAACCGCGCGTGCGGTTAATCGAGCGGACACGATATGAGAGAGCAGCGACTGGCGATCGCCAAAAACAACCTCAGCCATCCCTGTTAGCTGTTAAAACAATAATGCTAAATTTATTGCAATTTACTCTGGGATAAACTCTACCTTTTTTACAACTTAAAACAGCCGAAAGATAGATTTATAAATTATACCTCGGATAGAGAGATGCCACATCTTATATGCTTAAAATTAAAGCATCCAGCCAAGTGATTTAGCTGCGGAGTAAATTTAAGATTTAGAATCAAAAATCTGGGAGTTAAGTAGAGGAGAACACAATAATGAAAGCTCTTTGCTGGCACGGAGCAAATGACGTGCGAGTTGATAATAGACATCTTGCAAAAATAGGGAGTTGCTGATTCACGGTATGAAAGGCTAATATGCCAGTCAGAGAAACCAGTATCGACAAAGCTTGGGGATTTTCAACTGATTTTTTTCATACCCTGATTAAGCAACGCCGGCTTGACCATCAAAATGGGACAGACGCACGTTCACCGCTATTTGCGCCCTTTGCTCGATCGCGTTCAAAAAGGCGAAATTGACCCAACTTTCGTGATTACGCACCGTATGAAATTGGATCGATCGCCCGACGCTTACGAGATTTTCAAACACAAAAAAGACAAGTGCATCAAAGTTGTTCTCAAACCATAATTCACCATTAATTCACAAGGAGAAACTATGCTTTTACAAGAAAAAGAATCCGGCGACTTGATAGAAATCATCGATATCGCGACTTTAGTCAGCCCTACAAAAACAGAGGTGGGCGGCAAAAGTCAAGCAGGTGAAGAGGAGCAAGAGCCGACTACTTTTGAGAAGAATAAATTGGTTTTTCCCTCCGGTGAAGTCCTGCCGCGCTGCTGGACAGAGGAAAATTATAAAACTCAAGGTTCGTAGTAGGGACTTCAGCCCTCGATTGACTCATTAAGTCTTGGACGCAACTGTCACCTTAATAAAGGTACGTAGTTGCGCTTCAGCGCTCTTTGCTTATATCTATGAAAGAGCGCTGAAGCGCAACTACGTACCTAAGAAAGATTTGAGTCCCTGATTTGTTAATTATTTAAGGACTTAAGTCCTTACTACAAACGAGATTTTTGCAATAATTATTGTCATCACTAACAGCCAATAAGTTATGGAATTGCAAGCAGTAATTTGATTTATCCGTGGAATCAATCCCAAATCGAAAATCGAAAATCCTCTCTTCCCCCGAATTTATCCGTGGGGTCGCCTCTAAAATCTAAAATCTAAAATCGATTGACGGCACTCTCATACTCAGCAAAGATGCTCACGCTCAAGCTTGGGTAGAGGCGTTTGCTGCTTACGGATACGAGGTGCCTTTTGAGAAAGTTCGCCCGCTAATTGGGATGGGAGGCGACCAACTTATACCTACTAACATTTGATTAAAAGGACTTTTGCAAGAAGTCTACAATCCACTCTACCTGATGCGCTTCCGTGCGATCGGGAATGTCGAGGCGATTAGCCAATCGTTGAATGGCTGCTTCTGGGACTGCTGCTGTGCGCGATCGATTCCGCCGCAATACTTCTTGTAGGGGAACTTCCAGGTAAACAATCCGAATACGCGCTTGATAACCAGCAAAGAAATTAATTAATTGCTGGCGCATTTGTTTAGTCGTATTGGTGGCATTCCACACAAAAGAACGTCCCGATTTCATGTATTCCCGCGCACGATTTTTAGCTTCTACGATGACATTTCCGGGAGTTCGATCGGGAGGAACGTTCATCTCTTTTCGCAGCGCATCCAAGGAAATAACAGGCCAATTGGGTAGATTTTCTTTAATCCAATAATCTTTACCGCTTCCGGGTAATCCCGACATCAAAACAACTTCGCATCGAGTATCATCAAATGCTTCATAATCGGGGTTTCCGTTGTCTTTGCGGAAGT
This sequence comes from Microcoleus sp. PH2017_24_DOB_U_A, assembly GCF_020738205.1. Classification (NCBI taxonomy): domain Bacteria; kingdom Bacillati; phylum Cyanobacteriota; class Cyanophyceae; order Oscillatoriales; family Microcoleaceae; genus Microcoleus; species Microcoleus sp. PH2017_24_DOB_U_A. The sequence continues at coordinate 15,997 of NZ_JAEQCT010000119.1, read as the reverse complement.
AGATAAATCGGCTGTGGTCTGAGGCGAATTGTCGCGGAGAATCCAAACAATTATTTTCTTGACAAAACTCCCGAAATAGCTGTATTTTATCCAGAATTTCTTGTCTGTCGCTACACTCGCGGCCGCGCACGTCTGCTTCTGCTAAAAGTGCGAGGAAATCGCAGCGGACGACTTGACTGGCCTTAATTACAGACTGCTGCGGGTTGGGTTTGTCTAGCAGCCAGATGGGTAAACTGCCGAATTGGACGATCGCGCAAACAGTCTCCCGAATGATAAACTGCACCGGCGGGTCAAATTGAGCTAAAATTTGTCTGACCATCCTCGCACCTTGACGGGCGTGACCTTTCGAGCTAATTCTGCCATTTTCTTCTATCTTTGTAAAAGCAGGTTTTGCGACATCGTGCAGCAAAGCCGCAGCAAAAACCATTGAACGTTCTGGCGCAGAAAGCTGTCGCCACTTGGGGGAGGATATTAAGGCTTCGCAGACCATTTTGGTATGAATTAAAACATCACCTTCAGCGTGATAAATCGGATCTTGCTGGCATCCTTCTAAGTTTTGAATCCAATCGAAATGATTGTAAATGCTTTCCCAATCTAGGAACCAATCGGGCGGTTCTGGACAAAAGGGAAAAGTCCAAGTTGCAGAGTGTGATAATAAAGCAGTCATAGTTTCACCTATTTATTAATAACGCAATTTCTTCGTCCGCGGAGGCGGACATTGTTTGTGTAGCAGCGGTTTCAACCGCCGACTCTTAGCTAAAATTAAATAAATCAGCACCCGGACGCAAAATATTCGGTACAATCGGGCGATTCAACCAATGTCCCTCCGCATTTTTAATCGCAGTCAAAAAGCTAGCGCGCACGTACTTATAACGCGCCTTGACAATTCCATCTGCTTCGACTTTAATATACAGACCCTCCATAACATCACTATTATCAGTCTCCTTCCAACAGCGCTCTTCATCCAATCCCAATTCCCGGCATTGCAAGCGCAACCGCTCCAAATGTCCAGGTTGAATAAAATTAGATTTGTCCATAAACTGCATCATGTGATTGGGCGATTTTACCACTCCTGAAAAAAGAACAGGAACTGACACTAACGGCACTCCGCTTAACAACTGACGGCGGGCTTCTGTACTCAAAAACTGACTGGTTTCCAAGTCCAGCACGTCGTATTCCATAAAATAGTGTGGCAGAAAATCATAAAAAACTGTGTGTTTGGCATAAAGCCATTCGCCGTACAAAATATAACGATTTCCCAGCACTTCTCCCAGGACTCCGCTGAGACTGAAAGCCCACTGTTTGAATAAGTTAAAATGCTTTTCTCGCGGGCCGCCGGTGAGATAGTGGCCGCGACTTTGCAGCAGCATTTGCCCGTCTGGCGCGAAGCTGATGCCTGTATTGGCGCCGTCTACCTTTTCTTCGATAATTAAAGGGCGATCGGCAATAGCGCTAAAAGGCACGCTGTCGAGGTCTTCATCTCCCGGCTGGAAACGCGAACCTTCGATGTGATAAGTTCTAGGATATTTGACAATTTCCATAACCGATTTTATATTTGAGATTTTAGAGGCCAGCCAATTCATTAGACTAGATTGTAAAAGTCTTTTGAATCAAATTTTCGGACAATGATTTTCACAATAGGTATATTACCATTATAATAGATGTATCACAAAGGAGCGTATATTTTGAAAAGTCAAAGTTTCCAGAGCGTAACGTCAGCGATCGCTGGAATTCTATTAGTAGTCGCGCTACTCCTGGGCTTCAACTCTTTTGTTGTCATCAATCCAGGTGAAGCAGGGGTGGTTAGCATTTTAGGAAAAGCGACTGATGGAGCGTTGTTAGAGGGATTTCACTTCAGACCCCCGCTGATATCTAAGGTAGATGTCTACGATGTCACAGTGCAAAAATTTGAAGTTCCCGCCCAGAGTGCTACTAAAGACCTTCAGGATTTAAATGCTAGTTTTGCGATCAATTTTCGCCTCGATCCTGCCAAAGTAGTAGATGTCAGAAGGACTCAAGGAACTTTAGAGAATATAGTTTCTAAAATTATTGCTCCTCAGACGCAAGAAGCATTTAAAACAGCCGCTGCGCTGAGAACCGCCGAACAATCTATTACTCAAAGAAGCGAACTGAAACGAGACTTTGATAGTGCACTTAAGGAAAGGTTATCAAAGTATGATGTAATCGTGCTTGATACTAGCGTTGTTAACATTCGATTCTCCACAGATTTTGCGAAGGCGGTTGAGGAGAAACAGGTTGCTGAACAGCGGGCGCAAAGGGCTGTTTATGTTGCTCAAGAAGCTGAACAACAAGCTCAAGCTGATATTAACCGCGCTCAAGGTAGGGCTGAAGCTCAAAGACTTTTGGCGGAAACTCTGAAGGCTCAAGGGGGCGATTTGGTTCTGCAAAAAGAGGCGATCGAAGCTTGGAGAAGCGGCGGCGCTCAGATGCCAAAGGTATTGGTTATGGGTAGCGGTTCGAGTCGGGTTCCTTTCATTTTTAATATGAACGATATGCAGGAAGAACCCGATCGCCCAAAAGCGATCGACAATTAAAATAGCACTTACCCTCTGAACCCTTGTTTCTGGGAAAATGTTGGCTTTGCTAACCACAAATCTCGCCCGAAACCGGGTTTGCTCAGAAAGCCTGCCGAAGTCCTATGAGATTTGCCGGAGTATGCTACACTTCTGAGAGTCAAAATATAGCGACAGCTTAAAACCTTTCGCTATTAAACCAAAGTCCGCAATTAAAACGCAGACAGCACACTCATTTTAGGAAGCAAGGAGAAATTATGACCCGCGCTATTATGGAAACCGACAAAGGTACAATCAATTTAGAACTGTTCGATGCGGATGCGCCGAATACAGTGAAAAATTTTGTTGACTTGGCGGAAAAAGGTTTTTACGACGGATTGGGCTTTCACCGAGTCATTCCTAACTTTATGGTTCAAGGCGGCTGTCCCAAAGGCACAGGAACTGGCGGGCCCGGCTACAAAATCAAGTGTGAAATCAACTCAAACAAACATTTGGCAGGCACTTTATCGATGGCTCACGCAGGCCGCGATACGGGTGGGAGCCAATTCTTTATTTGCCATTCTCCCCAGTCTCATTTAGATGGAGTTCACACAACTTTTGGCAAAACTGAGGATATGTCTGTCGTGAATGCGATCCGCCAAGGCGACAAGATTATTTCGCTCAAAATCGAGCATTAATTTTCAGTAATTAGTGATGTTTGTAGTAAGGACTTTAGTCCTTATTGCAAACAATATTAGTTGAAATTGAATCATTCATCTTCGAGGGAAGTGTCTAACAGTTCAATTTCTAAATTTTCTTCATCATCCTCATAATTAAATTCCAATTTGCTCTGCTTGATAATTTCATTTAATATATTATTTAAATACCCTTTGGCAACAGCTTCTTCAAATCTGTCTATCAGAATAGCAACATTGATTATTTCTTCTATACATTCCATATAACGCGAGACGATCGCATTTATTGAATACTGTTTTCGAGCCTGCGCTTCAATTTTACGTCTAATCTCAATATCGGAATCTGAAGATTTAACTACAAATGTTATCGGATACCTTTCAATTTTATCAATGTCTAGGAAATATTTATTCATGTCTACAGTTTCTGTTACCTGAAAAAAACGTCCTAGAGGCTTCATTACAAAATCAATTCCGCCATCATTTGCATTTGTCCGACCTGTTTTAAACAGTTGTAAATTTTCTTGCTGGAGCCTATCAAGCTCATAACCCCAATAGATACATATGTCACTATAGTAGTATTTTAAGATACTGTAGCTGACTATCTCGAATATTCTAGCATCTACAGTTGGTGCAACTATTTGTTTGATAAATTGTATTACTTGCTTCTGGGTCAATGCTTGAGCCTCTTTACAAAGTTGAAGAAATTTTTCAAAGCTATCTCTCTTAGCTTCAACGTAGGCATCAATGATTTGAATTACTGTTTCTGCTATGTTATGTACATTTTCCTGAATTTTAACTTTTAATAAATTTTCGTTAAACCAATACCTGTTAGTTTTGGGATTTCTCAGAACTGGGATAAAGTCACAAGTAGGAAAATATCTTTTAAATTCTTCATTAAGCCTGTGGTTCAAAGCATGGTTTTGAAGCTTTTGTCCAAACGGTAATTCGCGCTGTCTCTTAAAAATATTTGTATAAACTGCACCTGCATAATCTGAATACATATCGCTTTGATGAAAACCTCTTAAAAAATAGTCTTCAACTAAAACATAGATAGCATATAAATTCGCAAAACTCCCTCTTGATTTTGAGCCTCTATTTGCAGATTTAGTTTTGATATTCAAATATTGAATTAGCTCGCTTCCAGTAAATATTTGCTCGCCAGACGCGCCCAAATTTTCTGCTAAAATTTGCTTGATTGTTTTAGTAAACTCGTGTTCCATTGAATCAAAGTTGTAAGTTAAGTGTTAACTGTGTGGGTGAAGTTTCACCAGGATTTATTTCCGATGTTTGCTGCTCTTTTTTGTCATTATAAGTAGCTTGTAACCTATTTAATCCTATTTCTACATACTTGTTTTGTAATTCTATTCCGATTGACTTTCTCTTAAGCTGTTTGGCAACAAATGATGTGGTAAAAGTCCCAGAAAATACGTCTAATACAACGTCTCCCTCATTACTACTTGCTTTGACAATTCGTTCTAACAAAGATGTTGGTTTTTGGGTAGGGTGATCTTCGTACTCAGGCATACGATATCTGACTCTCGGAAACTCCCATACATTACCTGGAACTTTTTGAGAATTATATACTGATGGTGTAGACTTGCGGTAATCAATTAGTTTTCTGACTGAGCCGGTTTTTGCCTCTACCAGAATATCGGAGGAATTAAATGTATAATTTCGTTTGTCTTTGACACAATATAAAATAGGTTCGTACAGAGAACCGTAGTATTTTTTTGCTTGGACTCCCGAACTGTCATAGTACCACACTATTCGTGAAAGAATTGTCAAACGATCGCGCAAATATAAATCGAAGTAAGGCATACATTGAGTTGAAGCCATCAGATACAAGCTGCCGTTGTGCTTGAGCTTATCAATACATAAATTCAACCAGGTATAACTCCATTCTAAATAATCGCTCTCTGATTCCCACTTGTCTTTAAAACCATTGAAGTCTTTGCCAATATTATAGGGAGGATCGGCAAAAATCAAATCGACTGAGTTGTCTTTAATTTCATGAGAAAGGACTTCTAACACATCTCCCAATATGAGCTTGTGTCTGTCTACTTCAAAGATTTTCATTTTGCCTAATCTTTTCCAATCAATACGTCATTTTGTCAGCTAGAGTTGATATTTACTAGAACTCCTCAATACAGTTCATATTTGAGCAAAGTACAGGGAATCGAGCCATTAAAAACCGGAATTCGCTTCGATGTTCTGAGTCCAACCTGTTTACCCAACTCCTTATTCCCAGTCAAAATAAACGCATTCCAACCTTTAAAACGCTGCTTGAAAATATCGCCCAACATCTTGTACAAATCTCCCAATTCGCTAGCATCTCCCAGGCGCTCTCCGTAGGGAGGATTGCAAATCAGAACGCCTCTATCTGTCGGTGCTTCCAACTCGGATAACTCGGTACGAGCAAACTTGATTTTACCTGAAATACCTGCTTGCTGGGCGTTGGTGCGAGCTTGATCTAACATATCAGAATCGCGATCGCACCCGGCGATTATTTCTTTAAGTTCGGGCAATTCGCTGTTTTCAGCTTCAGCCCACAATTTATCCCACAAAGGTTCGTCAAAATCGCGCCACGTCATAAATCCAAACTTGTCTCGAAACAATCCAGGCGCAATGTTCAAAGCCTTTAAAGTCGCTTCCAAAGGCAAAGTTCCGGAACCGCACATCGGGTCTAAAAATGGTAAATCTGCCGTCCATTCTGCCATCTCTAACAAAGCCGCAGCCAGGGTTTCTTTGAGCGGAGCCAGCCCCATTGCGGGGCGATATCCCCGGCGGTGCAAACTGCCGCCGGAACTGTCTAAGCTCAAGATAGCGCGGTCTCGATGGATGTGAAGGTTAATTAGTAAGTCGGGATTTTCGACATCAACATTGGAACGTTTGTTAAATTGCAGGCGCTGTTGGTCGGCGATCGCATTTTTGACCTGCAAAGCTGTAAAGTGGGTGTGATTTAAATTTTCGTTGCCACCGGTACAGTTGACTGCTAATGTATTGTGAGGCTCTAGGTATTCGTCCCAAGGAATTTTCTGGACTTCGCGGTAGAGCATATTTGAGTCGTAACACCGGAATTCGGCGATCGGCATTAGCACTCGAAAAATAGTTCTCGACCACAGATTGACGCGGTACAATAAAGCGCGATCGCCCGCGAAGTAAACTCCTGTAAAATCGGGCTTGACATCTTGCGCCCCTAAACTTTCTAATTCTTGGGCGGCAATGGTTTCTAAACCGCGCGCAACTGTAGCAAAATATTGATTCATTGATGATTACGAAGGAAGTTCGGCAGCGAGCAATGTACGGGATGTAACGGATGTAACGGATGTAACGGATGTTAACGGATGTTAACGGATGTAGGAGGGAAGAAATAGCTATAGCCTTTCTCAAAAAGATGAGGTATGACTGACAGCTTATTATCACCCTTAAGCTAAGAGGGCTAAAGCCCAACAACATACCTCATCTTTCTGATAACCGCTATAGGTGGTTGGGGATTGGGAATCGGTTTTTCTCGATCGCCCAAATTAGATAGTAGCTCGTTTTAATCCTAAGTCTCACAAACAACACTCTACCTTAAGGTAGATGCCTCTGTTTCAAAAGACTGATATTTTTACAACTTATTGTCAAGAGTGGATTGCCGGTTTAGCAGTATGTGCGTAAGGGCGATCGGTCTAAACCGCACTCGCTCAACCTCCTGAATCCAGCAGCAGAGGGGATTCACGCTTAATCATCAACTGGGTTAGCAACTGCTGCGAAGTACCCTTGCAGCCCGCTTGTTGAAAAGTATTCTTAACTACTTGCACATTTTATTGACTTCATGTTAGGCTTCTAGTCAAAGTTGAGAATTCAAGCCCTAACGTCACAGTCAGGGAAAATTTCAGCTAAATGGGTGTCATACAACAATTGGAGACCATTATGTCAAAGGCAATCAACGGATCTGCTCTCAAACTGTCCCGCGCTAGCAAAATCCAAGTAGAAGTCAAGGAAATTGCCAAGCACGCCACAGCTAAAAATATCTCTTCTGCGCTTAATGTTGATGCCGATGGCAGCGATGTTACCAACGAGTAATAGCAGGTTTTTCAGTTAGACTTCGCATCCCCAAGCAACAAGTAGTAGATTTTACTGTTGTCTGTCGGGAAATGTGGAGTAATTGAGGGCAAGCGTAAAGCATTGTCCTCAATTATTCAATTGTTCAAAATTTATTGAGAAGTTTTATCAATAGAATTTATGCGATCGATCGCGAATCTACTCAAACCATACAATCTCGAAGATTTTCTAAATAACAACTGGACAAACAAAGCAGTTGTCATTCCCAGCGAAGGGAAAAAAGACTTTGCACATTTATTTTCCTGGGAAAAACTCAACTACCTGCTCAACTTTCACGAATTAAAATATCCCGACATTCGCTTAGCAGTAGCAGGAAAAGTTCTCGACGCCAGCGAAAACGTCAATCTCATAAAACTGTGCCAATCGGGAGCAACTTTAATCCTCAATCAAGTTCACAAACTCATCCCAGAAATAGCTGAATTTGCAGCAGAAATAAAAGCAGACTTAGGTTATCCAAACCAAGTAAATGCCTATTGTTCTTGGCCGGAAAAACAGGGGTTTTCTTCCCACTACGATACCCACGAAGTTTTCATCTTGCAAACAGACGGGATTAAGCAGTGGTATGTATTTGCCGACACAATTAAATACCCGCTGATCGACCAAAAATCCTCCGCATTTTCGCCACCAGAAACTCCACCGTATTTAACCTGCACTTTGCATCCCGGAGATATGCTTTACATACCGCGCGGACATTGGCATTATGCAGTTGCTTCAGATGAACCGTCGCTGCATTTAACATTAGGAATTCACTGCAAAACTGGAATTGACGTTTTAGAATGGTTGGTGGGCGAATTGCGACAACAAGAAGAGTGGCGTCAAAGTTTACCGCTGCGAATAAATCCAGATTCCATTGATGTAAGTGTAAATAATTTAATTACTGAATTGCACCGCTACGCAAACAGTAAAAATCTTGGAGAAGAGTACAGCAGCTACCTTGACAGTTTAGCAAAACCAGTGGCGAAATACTCTCTCCCTTATCAAGCAGGGTTCAACATTTTTCCCTACGGGATTCAAACTAAGTTTAGGATTCCCAAGTTTCTGCGGGTGAGAATTCGCGAATTGCCTGACGGGTGTGGATACAAAGTTGTTGTTGGAGGTAAAGAAGTATCTCTGAAAGGAGTAACGGAGAAATTTATGGACAATCTATTCAGTACAGAATTTTTTACAGGAGAAGATGTGATGGATTGGTTGCCAGATTATGATTGGGAAATAGATGTAGTGCCACTTTTGTCTAAGTTAGTAGTTGACGGAGTGATTTTTGTTGGTTAAAACTAGAGAAGGGTACTAGCTGTAATGAATGGGTTGTTAAAAGAGTAATTTATGACACATCACGAGGTAGAAAATGCCGGAGACTTTTTTTTGCGCCGATGCTTCTAAATGCGTTCAAGAGGATATTATTGGTACTGGTACGAATTACCAAACCTATATATTAATTGAATGCTGCTTGCCTTGGGAATCAGAAGCTTTTGATTCCAAACAAGTGCCCCAGAATCTCAGGGATTTGGTGGAGGAAGTAGAGCATTCAAAGCAAAAAATTAGATTTTTGTTGATAAATAGCGACCAAACTAAATGTGCCGATCAGCGCAAAGTGTTGATTTATGATAACAAAAGTCAAGCACTTTTTGAGGGCTACGAAAAATACGAATTTAACGCGAGTAATATTGAGCAAGTAGCGGCAATTGTCAAAAGCTATTTAGCTGGAGAAGTCCCGGATTGCGAAGTTGAAAATAACCCAAGTAGAGATATTTTGGTTTGCACTCACGGGAGTCATGATAGATGTTGCGCGAGATATGGCAATCCTTTTTATGCCCAAGCAACGGCTTTGGTTTCGGAGTTAGAATTGAGTGATGTTCGTCTTTGGAAATCTAGTCATTTTGGCGGACACCGCATGGCGCCGACTGCGATTGATTTGCGTGACGGCAGATATTACGGAAATCTCGATCGCATTTCGTTCAAATCTATTCTAACGCGATCGGGCGATATTGAATGTTTGAATCAGGTTTATCGGGGTTGGGGGATTTTGCCGAACCAAATTCAGGTTTTGGAACGAGAATTCATCATCCGCTACGGGTGGGATTGGTTCAACTACAAAGTCTCAGGCTGTATTGTAGATAAAAATCCTGAAAATGATGATTTTGTTGCTGAATTAACTTTTGAAAACGTAGATGGCACTTATATCTATCGGGCTGAGTTGGTTAAAGATGAAGCTAAAACAGTCAGGTTGAAAGGTTCCTGCGGCGCTAAGCAAGAGTCAGAGTTTGTCAAATATTTGGTAAAATATTCTTACTTTTACTCGAAGAAAGAGGAGTCAAGGTTTGTGATTTATCCTTTTCGGGATTTTCGTAGAGATAAGACGGCGGTTGAAACCGCGTCTACACAAACGATGTCCGCCTCCGCGGACTAAATAAAATAACCTAATTTCAACCGTTGTGTTCAACCCGCGGAGGCGGGTTTTGTCTGTATAGACGCGGTTTCAACCGCCGTCTTCAACTCCATGAATATGTGCGGGATTCCCAGGTAGTCAAAGGGATTGTCTTTTTCTATAAATCCGAGGTTTTTGTAAAATTTAACGGCGTTAATGCGAGACATTAATCTAACAGTTTTGAAATTCTTTTCCTTAGCTTCCGCGATCAGTCTTTCCATTAGTTTAGTGCCGATTCCCTGGTTTTGAAATTCAGGAAGTACAGCAATATAAGAGATGCTTCCCAATTCTGGGGATAATTCTCGGAGTCTGCCCGATCCGATAATTGTACGATCGCCCTTTGCTATGATATGACAAGCACCGTTTTCGCGATCGTCCCTTTCGCTACCTCTTTCCATGCCCAGGGGCGATCGCAAAACCAACCACCGCTGATCGAACATTTCTGCTAATTCTTGTTGGTTATTGACTTCACGGATGTCTAGTTGCAGCATTTTTCGATCGGATTGAAGAGGTAGATTATAATTTGTCGTTGGGCGGGGGCGGGTTTACGAGATTGTGGGTTTTGGGCAATTATTGTTGGTGAACCCGCCCCTACAAATTATGGGAAATATGGAGTTACAAACTGTCAGTAATACTGGTGAAATTAAAAGCTTTCACGCGCACTCCGGGCACGACATTACCGCCGTAACGTTTCGCCTCGGTAACTGCATCGACATCGCGCAACATATCAGGTAAAACTTGATTGAAACGGAAATTTTTAATCGGATAAACAATCTTACCATTTTCAATCCAGAAAGTACCGTCGCGAGTCATGCCGGTTACTTCCGATGTTTTCGGATTCACGTAGTTGACATACCAAGCTCGACTGACGAAAATTCCGCGTTCAGTTTGAGCGATTAAATCTGCTAAACTTTGGTCGGAACCTGTCATCGCGATCGGGTAATAAGCACCTTTTGATTCTTTGCCTTTTTGGGCTGCCCAGTAGCGGGAATAAGATAAACTTTGAGGAATACCATTTTTGATGATTTCCAAATAGCTATTGCTCAATCCGTCACCGAAAAAATTATTCGATCGCAATAAAGGATGTGCCGGATCGCGCTGTACTTGTACCAACGGGCTGAAAAGCTGTTCCCCAGCGCGGTTTCCGGCGGGTTTTCCCGACTCATCTGCGATCGACATAAACGATCGCCCTTCATCCGCCGCCCGCGCATCCATACCCCAAACAATCCACGGTAACAAATCCGCAAACGCAGCGCCATCAAAGATTACAGGATACACGCCCGGAGTGATGGGGCGGGGGTTGCGGGAGGCTTTCGCGCGATCGACAACTTGCGCTGCTAATGCCGCTACTGGTAGTTGATTGATACCCCAAGCCGTGCTTTCCGTCCAGCTAGAACCGTCTCCGATGCGGGCTGTAAAGCCGAAATTCGCCTCTGTAGAATGGTTGCAGGCGCGGAGTCCGGTTGACGAGGCGATCGCGTACAGCGAAGTTTCAGCGCTCAAAGTACCGGAAGCATCAGCGCCTTCCTGAGATGCGATCGCACAAGCTTGTCGCACCATTTCAGCGCGGGCTAGAGGCGATACAGCCGCCGTTGCTTCATCAAACGCCGGCCGTGGTAAATCGTAGGTTTGAGGGGGCAGCAAGGGCATCCATTCGGGGTCTGCGGGGGCAATTCGAGCTAGTTCTTGCGATCGTTTGACCGTTTGGGCGATCGTATCTTCATCAAAATCTGTCACAGATGCAGAAGCGCTTTTATTGCCGAAATAGCTAGTAATGTTGAGCCTAAATACAGTCTTGCTAATATTTTGGCTGATTTGATTTTCCGAAAATCTGGAGAGAGATTCTTCGCCAGTATAGAGACTGACAAATACCGCTTCGGCTTCCGATTGTTTGACTGCCTTTTCTACCAAAGATAAGGCTTGGTCTTCACTTAAAATTGCGGAAGATGTTGTTAAAATCATGATGGAATGGGGAATAGGTAATGGGGAATGGGGAATGGGGAATAGGTAATGGGGAATGGGGAATAGGTAATGGGGAATTCGGAATTAGAAATTGATAATTGGGGATTGATAATTTTGAATTGGTTATTTATTACTTCCAATTACCAATTACCAATTACCAATTACCAATTACCAATTACCCAATTTGAATATCCCTAACCCGCACCGGCACACAAGCGTGAGTCATTTGAGCAACCTGCATCGGTTCACCTTTACCGCACATATTAGTACCGCATTGAACCCGTTCCGAAGCAGGCCCGATCGCATCTACTTGATTCCAAAAATCAGTGCTCATCGAATGATAAGTTACATCCTTCAACATACCGACAACTTTACCTTTTTCCACCTTCCAAAAAGCATTGCCGCCGAATTGGAAATTGCGCCGTTGTTGGTCAATCGAAAAACTGCCAATACCGTCAATTAAAATCCCATCTTCCGTATCAGCAATCATCTGATCCAAAGTAGCAGTATGACTGCCGCCATCCGGGCCTGGTTCCAATCCCAAATTCGGAATTCTCACCATCGGTACACTCGACCAACTATCAGCGCAAGCAGAACCGTTGCTGCTACCGCGTCCGAGGCGATAAGCTGTTTCTCTATCAGTGAGATAATCAACTAAAATTCCATCCTTAACAACGTACCAATCCTGTGATTTTACGCCCTCATCATCGTAACCCATTGTGCCACGGCCTGCGGGTTGAGTGCGATCGCACTTAAAGTTCACCCAAGGCGCAGCGTATTGCAGCTTATTCAATTTATCGGTAGTAGCAAAACTCGTGCCGGCAAAGTTAGATTCGTAACCGTAAACTCTGTCTAATTCCGTTGGATGTCCGACGGATTCGTGGATGGTCAGAAACAAATTTGTCGGCTTGAGAATCAGGGATTTGCAAATACCAGCCGGAACTTTAGGCGCAGCGACTTTCTCAATCGCTTCGGCCGCAACTCTGTCTATTTGACTAAGCAAATCATCGGGATTAATGTGTTCGTAACCGATATTTAGCGGCGGGCGTTCGTAACTGCGACTTTGGGCATCGCCGCCCGCAATTGCGGTACAGCCCAAACCCGGATAGCTGCGGTAGATTGTTTGTTCGATTAGCGAGCCTTCTGTGGAAGCAAAAACCTTGTCTTCGCGGTTTGCCTGCAAAAAAGAATAAGCTTTTTTGATGCCTTGTGAATCGTGGGCTAGCAGTCGCTCGTTGATGGTTAATAAAAGTTCGGCTTTGTCAGCAACGGGTACAGAAAATGGGTCAATTGCGATCGGAGTAATGTAAGTATCGACATATTTTTCGACGGGTACTAAGCGCACCGGTTCCTTTTGAGTCAAGCGGCTGCCTTTAGCGATTTCAACAGCCAAAGCGACTATTCTGGCAACCTCTGCGGGTGTTTTGCTGTGACTGGCGGCAAAGCCCCAAGCGCCGTCTAGCAGCACTCGCACGCCAAAACCGGAACTTACATTATCGGAGATATTGCTTAAAGATCGATCGCGCGCGTAGAGACTCTGCCTTCGATAACTGCAAAAACGCACATCACCGTATTCACAACCTGTTTTCCGAATCAAACTTACGGCTAAATTTGCTAACTCCTTAGCAGAGATTTTTGCGGTTAATTGTACCATAGTTATTAGTCATTTGTTATGAGTTATCAATCATTATAGCGCTACTATCGAAATATTTTCCGAATCAACGGGGCGACGATACCCAGCATTAACCAGCCAAATACTAAGCCAAATACGAGACTCCAGAGAATTGTCGCAGCAAAGGGATGCAGCGGGAGAGAGATATCGGGAAACCATTGAATCGGTGTCTCCTTCTTGATGAGAGGATAGGCTGCGGAGAAGATTTGGCCACCACCGATCGCAGTTCCGACAAAGAATATGATATTCTCAAGTTGGCGATCGCGCTTTTTCTCATTGTCTTCTTGTTCGCGATCGAAATCCACCTGTTCGATTTCCACCATTCCCCGCACAGTAGATATCGACTGCTGGAACAAATCTTGACTAGCAATCAAATAATTCAAATCAATTTCAATTTGCCGCTGATATGTATTCTCAGCCAAATCCAGAAACCTCTGCCAAAAATCCAGATTATCACCTTCGATGCACAAACTTCTAATTCTGGTCAGCGAATCGCCATAATTTTCAGCATTAATATCAATGGTATTTCTATCTTCCTGCAAATACCGCACTTGCTGAGCACAAGCCAACATTTTAGTCCGAACCTCAGCCAGCAAATCCTTCAACTTCTGCAACTTAACTTGTCTATTTTGTTCTCTTTCGATTTCACCGAATTTGGGCAGCTTCTTTTCTAACTCGCCGACAATTTGCTGTGCTATGCGATACTCTTTCCGAGCTTCGCGATACACAAATACAATTTTAGCGCGAGAGCGCAGCAGCTCGATCAAGTACAAATTAAACGTTGAAGTTACCGATTGCCAAGTTTGGGGATTATATTGCAACCATACAAGAATGTGACACCGTTTAGACGCATCATCTTCGCGGCTGTCATACTCAAAAATCGGACTCCCGAATAATATCCCTTCCGCGCGAAACTCCGGTGATGCTTGCTGTTGATTGTCGATAAAAGCTGTAACACATTCATCAGCCAGCTTGCGGTGAGTACCAAAAACTGCTGGTGCGGCGTACAACAATAAAGTTTGTCCCAGGGACGGTTGAATTGCGTTTGGCAACAAACAACCTTCGGGATTTAATTGATTTAAGTCAGCTACTTTGATTGTCGCATTTCGATAGTAAAATGTCAAATCTGCGGTATAAGTATCGTGAATTCGCAGGGCATAAATTGAACCATCAAGTTTCTGGTTATCTGGCTGAGTAATTGGTTGTAAATCCAGAGTTTTGCCATCGGGAATCAGCAGTTCGCGATTATTGGGTTTTTCCTGTTCGCCTTGAGGATAATACTGTTTGTCTTTGTAACAAATTAGCTTTTCTCGGAGAGATTTTAGTTCGTTGCTGTTAAATTGTGTGCCGACATTATCTGCTAAATTTTCCCACAGGGATTGAGCATTTTTGGCTACTGCGTCATAGCCTTCATCGCTATCATCCCGCAAGTGGAAAGGATAGAGGGTAATGCTGGGATTTTTAATTTGCGGTGGTTCCTGCATAATCGAATCCGGGATGAAACGTGATATTAATTCAATCTTAGTCCGCGGAGGCGGACATTGTTTGTGTAGCCGCGGTTTCAACCGCCGGGGCCTAATCGCCGAATTCCTCAATCGCCAGATTCCTAATCTCCGAATACCCTCTTAGTCCGCGGAGGCGGACATTGTTTGTGTAGCCGCGATTTCCAATCGCCGGGGCCTCAATTAGAATATAATCATTATGATTTCATTGTGCCGTCAATCAATCCCGGAGGTTTCTAATCACCCGGCGGTTGAAACCGCGGCTACACAGACAAAACCCGGATGGTGCGCGGGTTGAAGATTTGACCCGGTGGTTTTCAATCACCCGGCGGTTGAAACCGCGGCTACACAGACAAAACCCGCCTCCGCGGGTTGAAGATTTCAATCGGTGATTTTTCATCTGGTATGCGGGTTGAAGATAAATTTCATATATTGTATGAAAAATGAGAGATAATTTCACGCAGTTGTATGTACACTATGTTTGGGCAACCTGGGATAGATTGCCTTTGATTACTCCCGATATTCAAGAAGCAATTTATGCGGTCATTATTGGAAAATGTAATAATTTAAAATGCACTGTAATTGCTGTTGGTGGTATAGAGGATCATGTGCATTTGCTAGTCGGTTTTCCATCAACTTTGACAATAGCTGAAATTATCAAGGAAGTTAAGGGCAGTTCTTCTCATTTAGTAACTCACGAACTTAAACCTGGTGTGTTTTTTAAATGGCAAGGTAGTTATGGGGCGTTTACGGTTAGCCGTGATGCGATCGACAATGTAGCCAACTATATCAGAAATCAGGCTGTTCACCACCGTCAAAAATCAATGATTCCTGAATGGGAATGGGTTTCCAATCATCCCATGATTTCCCATCCACCCGGCGGTTGAAACCGCGTCTACACAAACCAAACCCGCCTCCGCGGGTTGAAGATTCCAATCGGTGATTTCTAATTACCCGGCGGTTGAAACCGCGTCTACACAAACAAAACCCGCCTCCGCGGGTTGAAGATTCTAATCGGTGATTTCTAATTAGGGCTTGCTGAATAATTGATTGCCAACCAAGAGCAGGAGCGATCAATATATTCAAGCTTGGTTAAAGATAAGTTTTTTCTGTATCGAGTCGCC
>NZ_JAEQCT010000003.1:0-3191 GCF_020738205.1 Microcoleus sp. PH2017_24_DOB_U_A | reverse complement strand
ATACAGGTGAACCCTAATTAAATGTTTTGTAGTTACTCAATAATTCTTGTCCAATATACCATATTCTGTTAATATAAAGTTTAGATGCGTTCGCCCTGAGCTCTCAGGGATACGAAAGCGGCGGCAATTTCTATCAGAATGAAATTAAAGGTACAGATGGTAACGACATCCTGACAGGAATTCCTGGTAATAATGTTTCTTTAAAAGGAGGCAAAGGAAATGATATTTTGAGTGGCAACAGTGGCAACGATAAGTTGGAAGGCAGCAAAGGTGAAGATACCCTTGATGGCGGTGCAGGCAATGATATTCTCGAAGGAGGGAAGGGTAAAGATATTCTGACCGGCGGTATGGGTTCGGATTTATTTGAGCTGGAAGGGCGATCGGCTACAAATACTCTCGATATCGCTGATATCATCACGGACTTTCAAAAAGGCGCAGACATACTGAAGCTGAAAGATGGCTTAGGATTTTCTAACATTAATATCACTCAAGGAACAGAAATTTATGCTAGCGATACTCTGTTGAGGATAGCAGGCACTGGTCAATATTTGGCAGTCTTGAAAGGAGTTAATGCTGGAAATATTAACGCGACTAATTTCACTTATTCCTAATTGTAATACTGGCGCTAAAACCGTTTTTTTGCAACATGAATTACCCACTTTGACCAAAGAAACCGGGTTTTTTACCGAATCTGCGGGTGACAACGAAATATTTTCGCAAAAAAACCCGGTTTCTGCCTACCCGTGCGTCCAAGAATATCTGATTTGTTGACAACAAAACATCTAAAAAATAGGAGAATAAATAGATGGCTAGCGCTAACTTTCGCAAACTTCACCGCCAAGTTGCACCGATTATTTTCATCCCTTTACTCTTAACAGCCATAACGGGAGTTGCCTATCGGCTGGGAGAAGATTGGTTGGGCATAGAAGGTGATGCTGCTGAGATTTTTATGGATATTCACCAAGGAAGCTATCTCGGAAAGGAACTCAGACCATTTTATGTGCTTTTGCTGGCTTTGGGAGTGATTGGGCTGATAGTTACTGGTTTGACGATGACCAAATTTTTGGGTGGCGCACGCCCTGAAAGACCAGGTGCTAAACTTGATTTTCGTAAGGTTCACCGTATTGCTACACCGATTATTGTCTTGCCTTTAGCAGTCAGTACAGTCACAGGTGTAATCTATCGAGTTGGCAAAAGTTGGTTTAAGATGCCGAAAGAGGTAGGAGAAGTTTTTCTGAATATCCACCAAGGAGAATATTTGGGAAATTTTTTGATGCCAATCTATGTGTTTTTGGTAGGTTTGGGTGTGATTTTGCTGCTGGTAACAGGAATCAATATGACTGGTATTTTTCGGAAACGCCGCCAGCAAACAACAGAGGAAGATAGCTAATAGATTTTTTTTTCGGGGAATGACTGATGAATATCGTGGTTTTAATTCTCTCTACAGTTGCATCTTTTTTGGGGAACTGCTATACAATAATTCTCTGGTCGCTGACCTTTAATTAAGATGAAAAATAGAAGTATTGAAACGGCAAAATCAAGTCTTAAGTCAAAAATTGTATGGAAAAGTCTGCTACAAGGAAGTCGCACCAGCACATTTTTTAGTGAAGTATTAAGTAACAGCGGTCACTTTTTAATTCTGAAGAGTTTATCAGACTTAATATTAGCTGGTTTCTTCAAATTTATCACAGACCCAACTGAATATTTACTAATAGTAGCAATGCTTGTTCAGGCTTGGTATCTGTCGAACTCGAAATGCCACCGTTTTTGGGGAAACCTGATCTGCGTTGGTATCTATACGCTGATTGATCTGCCGATAGATGGGCTAGATTTTTTCCAAAATCCTAGTCACGTTGTCTTTTGGTTATTTTCTCTGATGATTGCTACTTTGCAAGGATTGCGATTCCATTGGGCTAAGGGTATTGATGATTGGCTGATTCCACTGGAAAGTGTGGTACGGGCTCTGATGGTGGTAGCTTTTTATGTTGTGATTGGGATTAAGTCTCAATATTTAATTGCTAATTTAGAATTGATAGTGACATTTTCGCGGACGGCAACGCACTGGTTTCTTACTTGGAGTATGGTATTTATCGGTTTGCTTTTGGGGTTGCAGTCGGTACAGATTTTCAAACAAAGAAAGCAGCTACAAAAAACAGATCAACTACTGGGAAACATGGCAGAATGGGGGATGGGAAGTCATGTAGTAGACACAGCGCTTAATAATCCAGCAGGTTTGGCTTTTCAAAAGTGCGATCGCACGATTTTATTTATGGATATTCGCGGTTTTACAAGTTGGTGCGAAAAAACTTCCCCTGAGACAGTTGCAGCGGTTATCAATGAATATTACCGTTGTGTTGAACCAGCCGCCGCCAAGTTTCAGCCTTTAAGAATAACTTTTACAGCCGATGAAATTATGGCGATTTATGCTACGCCACAGCAGGGAATTGCTGCGGCTAAATCTATGAGTAAAGCTGCTTTAGAAATGCTTGAATTATATGGAATTGGTGCGGGATGCGGAGTGCATTGCGGGAGCGTTATTGAAGGGCTATTTGGCGGTGCAGATGTTCGGACTTATACGGTGATTGGTGATGTTGTCAATACAGCAAAACGCTTAGAAAGTGCCACGCCTGGTGGTGCAATTACTATTTCTGATGCTGTTTATCAAGGGATGTCACAACGTCTAACGGTGGAACCTTGCGAACCGATAGTGGCGAAAGGTAAGACAGCAGCTTTAATTGCATGGTGGTTAATATAGCTAGCCGTCAGGAATGACGAATTTAATATTATTGATTTTTTCGACCATCGGACATGGTGGTTCCTGCCATACTTGCTCGATCGAGACTAGCACCATCCATGTTCGCATTGCGGAGGTTCGCATTAGAAAGATTGGCATCTCTCAAGTCGGAAAAGCGCAAGTCTGCACCGTCTAAATTAGTATTGGTCAAGTTAGCTTTCCTAAAATTACTATTGCTGATTCTCGCTCCTATTAAAACTGAGCCACTTAAATCAGTGCGTGCTAGGGTTAGTGTTGACAAAATCTGCTATAGCCTTTCTCAAAAAGATGAGGTATGACTGACAGCTTATATAACCGCTTGGCGTTGCTGAACTAGGGTATGATGAAATGGTCGTCGGAGCGTCACAAATCACACACATTTAAAAGGAATATTATGCAATGCCCGGAATGTCAGTCT
>NZ_JAEQCT010000002.1:0-3203 GCF_020738205.1 Microcoleus sp. PH2017_24_DOB_U_A | reverse complement strand
TTTTGGATTTAAAGGCTAATTCGTCAATTTCAACAAAACGATTCTCGGTGGATTTAATGATGTGCCTCTCTGCTAGTTGCATTCAGACTCTCCATTTTTGGACGATCGCAATAATTCTCTCAGTTGACCATTTTGACTATATGATACTACTATTGCTTACTACTGCTTACAAACTTAATAAAGTTTTATAATACCGTCTTTTAGGGAAATTTGATCGAAAATTTCGCTGGAAAATCATGGCGGGCGATCGGGCCCGGTGGTGTTGCTGCTCGATCGAGACCGCCAAACTGTAAAATGAACGCTTGTATATAAGTTATGTAGAGCAGGAGAACAATTTCAGTGGCAATAGAAGTAGGTCAGAGAGTTAAGGTACGCCGTCTCAGAGATCGGATACCTGCAAATATGGTGGGCAAGATAAAGGAAAATCCAGTAGGCACTGTTGACGGATTCAGAATGGTTGATGGCAGCGGAGTAGGCGTGGTTGTCAAGTTTGACGGTTTTGCGACTTGGTTCTTTGAAGATGAGCTAGAAGCCGTTTAGTAGAAGGCCGTTGTCAGTGGGCAGTGGGCAGTTGTTAGTTGTCAGTTGTCAGTTGTTATTGGTAGCAGCTAACAACTCACACATCAGGAATCAGAAAGAACAACTACCTACTGCCCACAGCCCACAGCCCACTAACCACTGACAACTACCCACTGACAACTGACAACTCTGGCTGAAGGTTGCGCTTAAATGTTAAGTAGTAAGCTTTGGCACTGAGAACAGAAAATGGCTTTGATTTTGACATTTTTGGGCAAAGGCGGCACTGGCCGCAGCACGATCGCGATCGCAACAGCTAAAAAATATGCGGCTCAAGGCAAGCGAGTTCTGCTACTCGGCCAAGATCCGGGGCCTGCATTGGGTATTCTGCTAGGGGTTCCCCTGACTCCCACGCCACAGGAAATCGCCCCCAACTTCAAAGCAGTTCAGGTGAACAGCGCGCCGCTGCTAGAACGCAGGTGGGACGAAATTAAACAACTAGAAGCTCAATATGTCCGCACTCCGTTTTTCAAGCAGATTTACGGGCAAGAATTGGGAGTGTTACCTGGGATGGACAGCGCGCTGGCGTTGAATGAACTTCGGGAATACGACGACAGCAAACAATATGATGTCATTGTGTATGACGGCAGCGGCGGCATGGATACGCTGCGGATGTTGGGAATGCCGGAAATTTTGAGCTGGTACATCCGTCGCTTCCGCCAAGCGTTGGTAGATTCGGATTTGGGGAAAGCTTTGTCGCCTTTTATTCAACCGGTTGTCAGTACCGTGTTGACGGTGGATATGTCGGGAGACAATGCTTTTCAATCTACCAAGCAAGTCGATAATCTGTTGGATAAGGGTAAGGAAGCGCTGGCAGATCCGAACCGCACCGCCGCTTATTTGGTGACGACTGGGGATGCAAGTGCGATCGGCACTGCGCGCTATTTGTGGGGAAGTTCTCAACAAATTGGTTTAACTGTCGGCGGTGTGATTGTCAATCAAGCACCGCTTACAGAAACGATTGCTGCTGATTTCGATCCTTTGACAGCAGTTTCTGTGCCGGCCCACAGCGATAATAATTGGCAGCCGTTAATTGATGCTTTGCCAGATTTTTCTGAAGCTGGGAAAGCTCCTAAACCGATTAACATCAACACTGCACAGCGTCTAGTTAGTTTGTTTTTGCCTGGGTTTGACAAGAAAGAAATTAAATTGATTCAATCCGGGCCGGAAGTGACGATCGAAGCGGGCGATCAGCGGCGCAATATCTTGCTTCCTCCGGCGCTAACTGGAAAATCTGTCACAGGTGCTAAATTCCAGAATGGTTACTTGATTATTTCTTTTTAGCAGTTAAGTTGTTCGGGATTTTGGGTAAATTTTGGAACGGGCATCTTGCCCGTTCCACATTATTTTTATTAGTAGTTGTATGGGGTACGTTGTTGGGCTTGGGCCCTATACGTTTAAATGGTTATATAAGCTGTCAGTCATACCTCATCTTTCCGAGAAAGGCTATAATTTAGGGATTTTTCATGGATCCGCACCCTACGACCACAAACACTGAAAATTATCGATAAATCTTGGAAAATACGATCGCCCGCAGTGCGTCTATAATATAAAATCATTAGCAAATTTGGGAAAACAGCAATGGTTAGACAACTGCAATCTCCCGACCAACAAAACATCGTATACCCTGACGATAACGGAGAACCAATGTCAGACAATACTGAGCAGTTTCGATTAATCGTTTGGATTAAGGAAAATTCCGAACTATTGTTTGCGAATGACCCGAATGTTTTCGTAGCCGGCGACTTGCTTTGGTATCCCGTTGAAAGAAATAATAAACTTTGCCAAGCACCAGATGTGATGGTAGTTTTTGGTAGACCAAAAGGATATCGAGGTTCCTATCAACAGTGGAATGAAGATAATATTCCGCCGCAAGTCGTTTTTGAAATTTGGTCGCCGGGAAATCGGCCTGCTCCGATGATTCAAAAGTTCAAATTTTACGAACGTTACGGCGTGGAAGAATACTATTTGTACGACCCACAAACATTAGAATTGACAGGATGGCAGCGGGTTGAGGAAGAGTTAGAGGCGATCGAACAAATAGACGGTTGGATCAGTCCGAGATTGGGCGTGCGGTTCCAATTATCTGAAACCGGACTCGAAATGTTCGGGCCAAACGGAGAAGCATTTATGAGTTTTGTGGAACTCGCTCAACTGCGGCGCCAAGCGGAAGCACAAGCGACTGAAGCAGAGCAACTGCGACAACAAGCAGAGGAACGGGCGACTGAGGCTGAAACTTTGCTCGAGCAAGAACGATCGCGATCGCAAGCCTTAGAAGCTCAACTCCGAGCAATGGGAATCGATCCAAATCAATTGCAATAGATGATTGGGCAATTTAAACGCCGATTTAAATCGCGTACATAATCTCCGTAGATACTGTCTTGACCTGTCAAGGGGTGGCGATCGCATAATTAGGGCTTGCTGAAAAAGTCAGAAAACAGCATTTAGAAAGATGAGTGAATTTGAGATCGCCTCGACAATATAAGTGGTGTTAATTTTATGATGGCAAAACATAGCTTTTACCAATGATTTAAGCCAAAAAACATCAAAAAAGGTTTTTGTTATGAAATAGACAGAAAAAAAGCCAAAAAGCCTGCCGTACCCTGGCAGAAAGATTCATCACCAGA
>NZ_JAEQCT010000118.1:0-18733 GCF_020738205.1 Microcoleus sp. PH2017_24_DOB_U_A | reverse complement strand
CCGCTCGCGACAGGAGATAATATCGTTTCCGGTCAAATCCAGTAACAGCAGAATTCTGCCAGTGCGAGCGTCCCCGCTCGCGACAGGAGATAATATCGTCTCCGGTGGCATCGGAATTATATATCAATACGGTTTACTTAACGCTTTTTTAGGAATTTTATCTGACGATTTTCTAGGCAATACAGGCATTTTTTGCAAGTCAGATTCTTCTTAAGTCAACCGTATTGAATTATATATTTGAATCGTCAGAATTCTGCCAGTGCGAGCGTCCCCGCTCGCGAGAGGAGATAACTTGCGAGCGGGGACGCTCGCATTGGTAAAATGATGATTCTGATGCAAAGAGAAACGAGAGTACAAGCTTTTCCCAATTTAAATAACATATTTGGGGCGGACAATCTTAGCCCACCCCACAAGATTTTAATTGTAGAGAGATAGTTTAATTTAAATGGCGAGCCGATCGCACTCATTTACTGAAAAGAAAATCCTAATTTCTATCACTCTGTAGTTTCGGGGAGAGTTTCGACTACATACTCGGGTACATACTCAGCTACCTTTTCAGGTAGATTCTCTGGCAATTTTTCCGGCAATTTATAGGGCAAATTTTCCGGTGGATTTTCCAGTCTCACTCGCCGGATCGGCAGATTTGCGATCAGTGACATAGCCCGCTGGTCGCTTTCGAGACCGAACTCTGACTCAGTGGTATCAATTTCCACGTAGCGAGACACCACCTCTAGAATTTCTCGGCGCATAGACTCAACCATTTCGGGGCTGAGTTCTGACCGATCGTGGGCTAGAACGAGTTTGAGGCGGCGTTTTACATCGTCGCGGCTGTTGTCAGGGATGCGCGGGAAAAGTCGTTCGAGAAGTGTGTATATCATGGTTGCGGCGGGTTTGTCAATGGTTGGGCATAGAAAAAGTCAGGCGATTTTAGATTTTAGATTTTAGATTGGGGAATGACTTATTCCCGTCTGGTTTGGAGTCGGGGGCAGCAGTTTGATGCTTTTTGCGAAATGGTTTTACTCCGGGAATTTTTCGGCTAGTTTTTGCGATGCAGTGGCTGCTATTAAAGGTCGATCGCCAATAGGGCAGCACATCACATAATTTTAGTATTGAAAAACTTGCGGAGGCGAGTGAAAAACGTTTCCCGACGGGGAGTGAGATCTAAAAAATCAACTTTTTCGCCTTCTAAACGGCGGGCAATATTGTCGAAGGCAGTTCCAGCTAAAGAGGTCGTTTCCGACAATACTAATGGTTCGCCTCGGTTGGTGGAAACGATGACCCGCTCGTCGTCGGGAACGACGCCTAACAGCGGAATGGCAAGGATTTCCCGCACGTCTTGCACCGACATCATATCATTTGCCAGCACCATTGCAGGCCTGATCCGGTTGACGATTAGCCTGATTTTCTTGACATTGTTGGCTTCCAGCAGGCCGATGACTCGATCGGCATCGCGGACAGCAGCGATTTCTGGAGTCGTGACAATGATACCTTCTTGCGCCGGGGCGATCGCATTTTGGAAACCCTGCTCAATTCCAGCCGGAGAGTCGATCAAAATATAGTCATATTTTGGTGCCAACATCCCCACAAGCTGCTTCATTTGGTCGGCGCTGATGGCATCCTTCATCCGAGTTTGGGCCGCCGGTAACAGCACCAAGCGCGGCTGCCGCTTATCTTTCACCAAAGCTTGCTCTAAGCGACACTCTCCGGCGAGAACTTCTAATGCCGTGTAAACAATGCGGTTTTCTAAGCCCAGCAGCAAGTCTAAATTTCTGAGGCCGAAATCGGCATCAATTACCGCAACGGTGCGCCCCCGCTTAGCTAAAGCCATGCCGAGATTGGCTGTGGAGGTAGTTTTTCCCACTCCGCCTTTCCCTGATGTAACAACAATAATGCGAGCCATAAGCGATTTTAGATTTATTGGTAATTGCGAATTGGTAATTGCGAATTGGTAATTGCGAATTGGTAATTGCGAATTGGTAATTGCGAATTGGTAATTGCGAATTGGTAATTGCGAATTATTCTGATGTTTGTCGATTATTCGCCATTAGTATTTGGTAATTTAGCCAGCATCTTTTATTCCTTGAATCAACTCAACGCTCACAACTAATAAGTCTGATTGTTAGACAAATTTTAGAGGAAGTTTCATTGATATTTTCCATCGTCCTTTAATGACTGATTTAGCCAAGACAAAAATTATCAAATGCAGGTTGAAACAGCATTACCAATTACAAATTACCAATTACCAATTACCAATTACCAATTACCAATTACAAATTACCAATTACCAATTACCAATTACCCATTACCCATTACCCATTACCAATGACCAATTACCCATTACCGCCCATTAACTGCGATTTGTCAAAATCAGAGGCTCTACCGATCCGAATCCCCTGAGGCGTCACATAGGCGACTTCCGGGAAAAACTGAGCGGGTGAGGCTTCTGGGCCTCTGGCAACGTACTTAGCAATCCTAATCACCATCGGTTCCATCTGCAAGGTCATAATCACGCTGTTGGTGTTGCCGCCGGCACCCGCGTGCACGACGCCCCGCAAACGGCCCCAAACCAGGATATCGCCTCCGGCGACGACTGAGCCACCGGGATTTACATCTCCCAAAAGTACGATCGTCCCTGGGTGACGAATTTCTACGCCCGATCGCACAGTCATCTGCAAATATAAAGGTTCCGCCAGCGATTGCGGTTTGTCGGCGGATTTACTCAGGGTAGAAACCGGAGGCTGCTGTTCTACAGAATAGCCTGCCGTAGCTGCGGCAACGGCCGTTTGGCGGCGGCTGGTGTGGACTCGTTTGAGTTGCAGTTCCGCTTCCAAGAGGGCATCGGCGATTTCTTGCAGTTGGCGGATATCCAAAAGTCGATCGCTGCCCATCAATTGTACTTCGGCATTCGGCTGCCAAAAACGTTCTCCAGCATTCAGCCTGACTTTTAACTGCTGGCAAAGTTCAGTCCAAGTCGATGCCGTACCACTTCCAGGTTCGTTGTTCGTTTCTGGGGGAAGTAGCAACAATAGCTGTCCATCTTCAGTCTTAAGTCGGACTTGCAGATCTAAGCTAACTTCGGGTGTTGATTGAGGGGTGGCAGCAGCGGCTGTTGAGGCATCGGGTGTCATGGGACTGTTCGATCTCGGGTAGGGACAGGTTAACATCAATATTAGCTTGAGTCGTCTTTGGCCTCAGCCTTTGGAGCGAAAAGTCGGGTTTTTTTATTTTTAACCGCAGGTAAGGCAATTTTCTTTCATTTTTGAACAAGATTTTTTTGATTAACCGCAGAGGGCGCAGAGTACGCAGAGAAAGAGAGTTAAGAGAAGAATAAAGTAGGTCTAGACTGGGTACTTTACCGCTAGAAGTAGCACGTCTAACCACGTTTGTCTAAGTTATGTAATTATTAATTTACAATTACCATGCAGCAAATAGAACGTTATCGCGGCAGTCTAATCGGTTTGGCAGTTGGCGATGCTTTGGGAACAACTTTAGAGTTTTGTCGCCCCGGAACCTTTGAACCCATTAACGATATGATTGGTGGCGGCCCGTTTCGACTGCAACCCGGACAGTGGACGGATGATACTTCGATGGCACTTTGTTTGGCAGAAAGTTTGATTAAAAAAAAAGGTTTCGATCCAATCCATCAATTAGAAACTTATCTGAAGTGGCGGCTAGATGGACATTTGAGCAGTACAGGCAAGTGTTTTGATATTGGCAATACGGTGCAAGAAGCACTTTGGCATTTTAAAGATACAAAAAAGCCTTACTGCGGTTCTACTGATGCTTGGGCTGCTGGAAATGGTTCGATTATGCGTTTGGCTCCGGTACCTTTGTTTTATGCTAAAAATCCTTTAGAAGTCATAGAAAAATCTGGAGAAAGTTCTCGAACTACTCACGGTGCTGCTACTTGCGTCGATGCTTGCCGCTATTTCGGTACTTTAATTGCGGGGGCTGTGAATGGAGTTAGTAAAGAAGTTTTGCTTTCCGAAAGATATTGTCCGATCGCCGAATATTGGGCCGCGCACCCGCTGGTGGCAGAAATTGATGAAATTGCGGCCGGTTCTTTTAAACGGCGACAACCTCCTGAAATTAAGGGTACTGGTTATGTGGTTAAGTCTTTGGAGGCGGCTCTTTGGGCATTTTATAACAGTTCTTCTTTTGCCGAAGGGTGTTTGCTGGCTGTGAATTTGGGCGACGATGCGGATACAACTGGTGCGGTTTACGGACAGTTGGCGGGAGCTTTTTACGGTGAATCTGCTATACCACAAAAATGGCTCTCGCAATTGGCACATAGCTCTTTAATTGCATCTTTCGCCGAACAACTCTTGACTGTAGGACTTACGCACGAGTGACTATAAACCGAGTTTTTGTACAACAGTTCGCGATCGCAAGTGTCACAATACTTAAATATTTTCTTAGGTACGTAGTTGCGCTTCAGCGCTCAAGCACAACCACGTACCTTTTTGAATATGCCAGTTGCGTAATTTCGGTAGAAAAATGTTTTCTTACACCAGTTGAAATACCCGGTTTATCAGATTTTTTGTGCGTAACTCATATAGCCCTTCTCAGATAGATGAGGTATGACTTTCATGGGATTTTTTGGTGTGTAACTCGCTTAGTGTATAATCACCATAAGAGCGCTGAAGCGCAACTACGTACCTTTTTTGCGCGTAATCCCTAACTAAAATTAGGAGACGGCGCGATGCTCTCGCAACACGTAGCCAACTCCTCGAACCGTATGCAGCAGCCGTTTTGAGTTATTTGCTTCTAACTTAATCCGCAACGCCCGAATATACACTTCAATAATATTTGACTCGCCCATAAAATCGTAACCCCAGACTTTTTCTAAGATGCGATCGCGCGTAATGACTTGACGGGGATTCCGCAGCAAAAATTCCAACAAATCAAACTCTTTTGCCGTGAGTTCAATTAGTTGATTTCCTCGATAAACTTCACGGGTTAAACAATTTAAGATTAAGTCTTCAAATTCTAAGCTATCCGGGTCATTTGGTTGAGTTCGGCGCAGGCGTGCTTTCACCCTCGCGAGGAGCTCTTCCATACTGAAAGGCTTCGTTACATAATCATCAGCGCCAGCATTTAATCCCGTTACGCGATCGGGTACTTCATCCTTTGCTGTTAATATAATTATTGGTACTTGCACGCCAGTCGATCGCAATCTCAAACAAATATCCAATCCAGAAATACCCGGAAGCATCCAATCTAAAATCAATAAATCCGGTTCAGCCGTGCGGGCGAGGGTTAATCCATCCAATCCGTTGGGGGCGACAGTGACGTGATATCCTTCTAAAGTAAGTTCAGATTCGATGAACTTTGCCAGTTTCGGGTCATCTTCAACAAGCAGAATGCGATCGCTCATAGCTGCGGATTCCAGATAGGTAAGGTGATAGTAAAAATACTACCTTCTCCCGGTTTAGAGCGGATCGCGATACGTCCTTCCATACCTTCGATCAGGCTTTTG
This sequence comes from Microcoleus sp. PH2017_24_DOB_U_A, assembly GCF_020738205.1. Lineage (NCBI taxonomy): Bacteria > Bacillati > Cyanobacteriota > Cyanophyceae > Oscillatoriales > Microcoleaceae > Microcoleus > Microcoleus sp. PH2017_24_DOB_U_A. The sequence goes on along the minus strand of NZ_JAEQCT010000118.1, from coordinate 13,254 downwards.
GCGATCGCCAATCCCAACCCAGTACCGTCTCTAGAGCGCGTCATCGACTCATCCACTCGGTAAAACCGCTCGAAAATCCGTTTTTGGTGCGGGAGAGAAATACCTATTCCGCGATCGCGCACATGAACCATCACCTGCTGTTCCCTCTTTTCTAAGACTAACTCAACAGGTTGTTCGGGAGCAGAATACTTGATAGCATTATCGACTAAATTAATTAAAACTTGTTGTAAACGATCCTGATCCGCACAGGCGACAACATCCTCATCATTTGACACCAAAATAACTTTCCGATTGCTAACCTTTGCGCTCATTTCTGCCACCTCAGCCACCAGAGTATTCAGGATAACCGGATGCAAGCGAAAGTGCAAATTGCCGCTATCAGCCCGCGCCAAATCCAGCAAATCTTCTAACATCCGAATCGTGCGTTCAGTTTCACCAACCGCCGTTTCCAGTGCTTGTTGCTGATAGTCGCTTAAATTAGTGCTGCGCCGCAGCAAACTTTGTAAATAACCAACTACCACCGTTAGAGGAGTGCGTAATTCGTGGGAAACATTACCGACAAATTGGCGCTGTTGCTCCCAGGAACCGGATAATCTAAACAACATTTCATTAAAGGTTTTTGCAAGTCCTAAAATCTCATCAGGAGCCTGATGCAATTGGAGTTTTGCCGCCTGCAAATTATCAGCAGACAAAGTGCTAGCAACCTGACTCATCTCTTCTAGAGGGCCCAGAGCGTGACGAATGCGACTGGCGATCGCCACGATCAACACTAAAATTACCACAACACTGACCATAATTAAACTCCGAATCCCATCATTTAACTCATGTTGCTCGTCCGTGATATCTTGAGAGAAATATACCGTACCCAACAACTGATTTTTAATCCTCAGAGTTGTGCTACAGATTACCAAATAGCGATCGGCAACCCGAACAAAAGTCGGCTCAGCAGGTACTTCCGTCAACGAAATCATCTTCGTAATCTTAGAAGATTGCATATCCATATCAGGTGAATTCACCAACAGCATCCCATCATTGCGCTTCACCCACACCATAATTCCCCCTGTCGAAGCTTGATGAACGCTGCGGCTTAAACCAATTTCTAGAGAACCCATTTCACTATAAAGTTCCACCTGTTCGGGAAACCGGATTCCAATATATTCCAGCGTTTTTTTATGAGCAACTACTAGATTTTGCGATCGTTGCCAGCCAGCCCAAAATGCCACACTGCTAAGTCCTAAAATCGATAGTACCAGCAATTCCAGAGTCAAGCGAAACTGAAGCGAAGAAGTAGAAAATCGCTTGCCCTTGAGATTGTCAATGGTTGCTCTTAATTGCCGAATACGCTTCATTGTTTAGTTAGGAGTAGCGAGGGATTAACGAAAAGTCATAAACCATATTTTTGACGAAAAGACACGTTTAGACCATAATATAAGCTAAAAAACCCGGTTGATTGGATATGAGTCCTAGGGTGCGTAGCCTGCGAAAAATCCTAACTAAAGATTGATAATCTCGCAGCGACGCACCTGACAAAAACCGGGTGCATCTGGTTTTTAAAGAGAGCGAACCATGACCGCATATAAGTTATTAACGCAGATGCACCCCAAACACCTCTGGTACTCATGCAATTTTATCTCTTAAAATTATCTGCATTTATCTGTGTTGCATCTGCCTTTCATCTGCGATCGCTCAATCGCTCAATCCCGAAATTTATCCCTTAAAAAATCTCCGCAGTACCTTTAATCTGATTAAATTCAAAGCGTCGAGCATAATCTGTTTCACCATAAAGATTAAAACTAATAGTTGGTTCATCTCCCAGCGCTTCCACATGATGAATCGCATCGGGCATCAAGCACAAAATGTCACCCGGTGCAAGCAAAATATCTCCCACTGTTTGAATTTTATCGGGAAACTTCGGAATTGGCGATCGCCTCCACAAAGTATTTTTCTCCTCTCCACCCAGTAGCGCCACCAGTCCCCAACTAGCATGATTGTGAATTGGAGAAACAGCACCCGGAGCCCAAGCCACCAACTGCACAGTCAGAGGAAAAAACGGTTCATCATAAAGAGTTTGTACCGCCCATCCCGTCTCCGAGTCAGGTTCGAGAAGAGCAATTTGCAGCCAGGAAGAACTATCTAACAACCTGCGAACCAGGGGACAAATTGCCTGGAGTCGTAAATAATCATCACTAATTTGGTCTAATACATCTTCCAAATCAGTTAAAAAGCGATAAAGTCGGTAGGGATGAGTCAAATCTTCAATTTGACTGGTATCCTCAGAAACACGGTATTGTCCATCATTAGTCACAAACAAGTTTTTTCCTGTCATCACTGCTCAACTCACTGTTAAATGACTGCACTACTAAAAAATAGTCATGGTTAATCTCCACTCTATAAGACCTTCCTGGCAACTAGATGATATTTTCCTAAATAAAAGATGAATTTTAGCTGAAGACGCGAATCAATTAATCTCAAACTTTAGACAAAAGCGCCAAAGTTGAGAAGCATCTTGAAATTATCTGCCTTAATCTGCCTTAATCTGCCTTAATCTGGGGTTGACCAATTAGCAACCACTCATGATTTTATCTAAAATCTATCCGATCTTCATCTTACGCTCATATTTCTCTAAATTAATGCTGTTAATCTCAAGTCACAGAGGCATAAGTTACTCTCGGTCTCAATTCAGATTCAGGATTGAAACTCCAAGAGTTTTCTATTCGCCTTCTTGTACATAAACCCTAGATTTTGGAGATTGAATATGCGTAAACCAGCATTATGGCTCAGCTTGTGTCTAAGTAGTTTGGTAGTTACAGTATCGCTGGTGACTGCAACGACACTCAATACCTCTGCTATAACTAATAGTGCGATCGCACAAACCAACCCCTGCGCTTCCAAAAACCCCTGCGCTTCCAAAAATCCCTGCGCTTCCAAAAACCCCTGCGCTTCCAAAAACCCCTGTGCATCAAAGCAAAAAAACGTAGGAGGCCCGCTAGCAAAAGAAGTGCAAGGAAAGCCCGTCGTAGTTGACGTTTATGCAGCCTGGTGTGCTGGCTGCAAAAACATTGCCCCTACGCTTTCCCAACTGAAACAGCAATATGTAGGAAAAGTGAATTTTGTGGTGCTAGATGTGACAGATAAATCAACCACTTCTCAAGCAGAAGCAAAAGCGAAACAGTTAGGACTCAGCCAATTTTTCGCAGCGAATAAGTCTCAAACGGGAAGTCTAACCATCATCGACCCTGCCACAGGAAATATTCTAGCACAGCATCGCAACAATCCCAACAAATCTGCCTATACAACCGTGCTCGATCAAGCGCTTGCTAAAAAATAGCTGCTTGCAGGTTATAGGTAAATCGATCGAACAGGATTTACGCATGATAAGAGTGCATAGGCGAGATCGAAAACCGGGTTTTTACGAAATTTATGCGTCTAAAACAGTCTAAAACATCAAATTAGCTAAAAAACTAGGTTTTTTTTATATGCTGTTACACAGTAATATTTGTTTTCGCCAATCTACTTACTTTTGCGTAAATCCTATTAAATATTCTAGGAGAAGCCATGACAGATATTCAAAAGTATGAACCCCAAGATAAAAGTACCAAAAATTTTAAATCTCCGAATAAATGGCTATTTTTGGGTGGATTGGCATTACTAGGGTTAGTGCTGGCACTGGCGTTCGCAGGCCCGTTTTCTCAGGCAATTGAACATCTGATTTCGGTAACTGAAAACAACTATCAGCAATGGTTCAGCCAGCAAGATACAGCTAACCCACTGGTATTGTTTCCCCTAGCCTTTATCGGTGGTTTAATCGCCAGCATTTCACCCTGTATTCTGGCAATGTTACCCGTTAACTTGAGTTATATTGGTACCCGAAATATCACTTCCAAGCGAGATGCTTTTCTTAAAGCCAGTTTGTTTGTGTTGGGAGTTGTGACAATTCTCAGCTTTTTTGGGCTGGCATCCTCATTTGCCGGGGCTGTCATGGTAGACTACCGGGGCTACATCAATATTGTTGTAGGAATTATCATTTTTATCATGGGTTTTAGCTTGCTAGGAATTGTGAAATTGCCTTTGCCGGGAATCAATATAAATGCTTCAAATTTGGGACCATATGGGGTAGGAGTGACTTTTGGTTTGGTGAGTTCTCCTTGCGCTAGTCCGGTTTTATTTGCTGTGCTGGCAGCGGGAGGGGCTACTGGTTCACAATTGCTAGGAACCTTGACTATGATCTGTTATGCTCTCGGATATACAAGCATCATCTTTCTTGCCAGTCTATTGACTGGTTTTGCCAAGCAAGCTAAGACTTTGATGCAGCATTCCGAGTCAATTCTGAGATTTGGTAGTGTCGCTCTAATTTTGACAGGTTTGTATTACATGATTGAGGGTGTTCGCTGGTTTTTTTAGCAACTTATGAGAATTTTATCTCCGATCCAGTTCTTCCTCATTTAGGACTCATTTTCTTGAGTGTTAATGTAAATAACCTCAAGTCTTGAAGATAACTAACTGTCAGCAGAGTTGCCAGAGAGTAAAAAAATCAAGCAAATATCAGGTCTGAAATTACTAACAATTCATCTGGAGATTAAACACATGAAAGTAAAATACATTACCACGATCGCCATTGCCACCATTTTAGGCTTGGCAACAGCTAATGTTAGCTACGCCAACTTCAAGGCTTCCACCAACTTAAACTCTACAACCGTTTCATCCAAGATTGCAGAAGCCAATCCTTGCGCTGGAAAAGCCAACCCTTGCGCTGGTAAAAATCCTTGTGCTGGTAAAGCCAATCCTTGTGCTGGTAAAGCCAATCCTTGTGCTGGTAAAAATCCTTGTGCTGGAAAAGCCAATCCTTGTGCTGGAAAAGCCAATCCTTGCGCTGGTAAAGCCAATCCTTGCGCTGGTAAAGCCAATCCTTGTGCTGGAAAAAGCAGCACAACAACTGTTCATCCTAAGTATTACACCGAGAAAGGTGTGGCTCTTGATGGTCAGGATGTTGTAGCCTATTTCACCCAAGGCAAATTAGTGATGGGAGTTAGCCAATTTAAACAGAATTGGGGCGGAACAACTTGGATATTTGCTAGTGCAGCCAACCGCGATATGTTTGCCAAAAATCCTGAAAAGTATGCTCCTCAATACGGTGGATATTGCGCTCAGGCTGCCAGTGAAGGCAATCTTGTTGCAACCCAGCCTGATGCCTGGAAAATTGTTAATGGGAAGCTTTATCTCAACTACGACAAGAAAGTACAGGCACAGTGGATGGGTGATATTCCCGGTCACATTGCTTTAGCAAACAAGAATTGGCCGACTATTCTGAATAACAAAGAACTGTTTCGTTAACTTCAAATAGGACTTAGGGCGGGCGGGACGCCCATCCCACAAGAAAATGTCTGGTGGCACAGGCATCTTGCCTGTGGCCCCTTCGGGCAAGGGCGGGCGGGACACCCCACAACAAATTTGACCTCTGGTGGCACAGGCATCTTGCCTGTTCCTAAGAGGGCGGGCGGGACGCGCACCCCACACCCGTTCATACATTTTCCTCAAAAAAAATATGACTTCATGGCTGAATTCTTTGGGCTGGCATCGTCGAGACAGTGCCCGCAGCAACCGGATACCGATCGCCACCCTCGTCATGTTAGGTTCAGTTATCCTAACCGGTGGAGTGGTTGCAGCTTGGTTTTCGGGTAACGGCACTCTCTATCATCTATTTGCCAAACTCCAATCGATGCAGAATCATCCTCCAATGTGGCTGGAAGTGCCAATGGTAATGGGGGAGTCTTTACTAACACCTACGATCGCTCTGCTGGCTATTGCTTGGCTGATTATGCGTGTTTCGCCCGTACCCCGAACCTGGTCGCGGGTTGCAGTCATCGGCATTTTGTTGGTGTTGGTGACTCGCTATCTGCTGTGGCGATCGCTCACAACTTTAAATGTATCCAATCCCTTAGATGGAGTGTTTAGCATTGGGTTGTTTCTCCTAGAACTTTTCCTCTTGCTGACCAATATCCTTCAGTTATTTTTGATGTTGCGCGTCAAGGATCGGCATTCAGAAGCGAATCGGTTGGCGATCGATATAGTTGAGGGTAGATTCACACCAGCAGTTGATGTTTTGATTCCCACTTACAACGAGCCTGCCTATATTCTCAAACGCACTGTTATTGGTTGTCAAGCCATCGACTATGCCAATAAAAAAATCTATCTCCTCGATGATACGCGCCGTGAAGAAATTCGGCAAATTGCAGAGGAATTAGGGTGTGAATACCGCACTAGAGCTAATAATCACCATGCAAAAGCCGGGAATTTGAATCATGCTTTGACTCATACTCAAGGAGATTTCATCGTTGTTTTTGATGCCGACTTTATCCCTACCAAAAACTTTCTGATTCGCACCGTTGGTTTCTTCCAAGATCCGAAAGTTGCCCTGGTTCAAACGCCTCAAAGTTATTACAATGCTGACCCGATCGCCCGTAACTTAGGTTTGGATAATGTTATTGCGCCGGAAGAAGAGGTTTTCTACCGCCAAATTGAACCGCTCAAAGATGGCGCCGGCAGTGTAGTTTGTTCTGGAACCTCCTTTGTTGTCAGGCGCAGCGCCTTAGAAGATGCCGGAGGATTTGTTACCGAATCCCTCAGTGAAGACTATTTCACAGGGATTAAACTTTCTGCTAAAGGCTATCGCTTAGTGTATCTCAACGAAAAACTCAGCGCTGGTTTAGCAGCAGAAAATATTTCTGCTTACGCCACTCAACGGCTGCGCTGGGCGCGCGGAACTTTACAAGCTTTTTTTATTGATTCCAATCCGCTGACTATCCCCGGATTAAACCTGATTCAGCGACTCGCGCATTTAGAAGGACTCCTGAATTGGTTTGGTAGCATTCCGCGTATCGGCTTTCTGTTGATGCCCTTAGCTTATTCCTTTTTGGGTGTGATTCCCATCCGAGCTACTGTTCAAGAAATGCTGTACTTTTTTCTGCCCTATTATTTGGTGCAGTTGACGGTTTTCTCCTGGTTGAATCATCGAGCGCGATCGGCATTACTCTCTGATATTTATTCACTGGTACTGGCATTCCCGCTGGTTTTGACCGTCTTTGGGGTGATGCTGTCTCCCTTCTCCAAAGGATTTAACGTCACAGCCAAAGGCACTGTGAGCGATCGCTTTTCGTTCAACTGGAAATTAGCGCTACCGTTGCTGCTATTATTTATTCCCAATGCCATCAGCCTGTGGCACGTTCTGGGAACCTGTTTGATTCAATTTCAGATGCACGCCTCAGAGCCGGAAATCATCCAGCAGCTCAAAGGGTTGGGGATTGGTTGGATTTGGAGCACCTACAACCTTTTAATTATCAGCATTACGCTGTTAATATTGTTAGATGCTCCTAAGTCCGATCGATACGAATGGTTTGATTTGCGTCGATTGGTACGGCTGGCGATCGACGGACAAATCTTTTGGGGCGTGACTACTTTTATTTCTGAAGTGGGAGTTCATCTAGAGATTACTCAAGCCGGATTCCCTGCGCTGATTCCAGGAGAAATGCTTTCAGTCAAGCTCAAAATTATGGAAGAAAATTTGAGGCTGCAAGGAGAGATAACTCGGGTAGATTTTAGCAATGAATTTCCCTCGGTACAGATTCGGTTTGATGAATTGGCTTTGCCGCAACATCGATGTCTGGTTGAGATGTTGTTTTGTCGTCCGAATCAATGGAAACGCTCTTGCGCTCCTGGCGAGTTAAAGTCTCTATTCCTGTTATTTGGGATTTTATTGAAGCCTCGGGTTTTGTTCGATCGCACTCGGGCGATCGATTTCGTCAAAATCTCAAAAATTTAGTTTGATCCAGTTTAAAAACAAAAAGGTGCTTTATGGAAATTAAAGATTTTCTGGCTTTGCTGCATCCTGTTTTAGCTGTGGCGATCGTTTTTCCAATGCTGGGCATTGTGCTGAATATGGCTTGGCAAACTAGGCAGCGCCGCCAGCAAGTTGCATCTGGAGATAAGAGCAAAATTCCCCCTGTAGTCGGCGGCGAACACGTCAAAGCAGGTAAAATTCTGTCGGGATCTGTGGTAGGAGTAACTCTGTTGGGTCTGGGCTACCCAATTTTCGATCATATTTTGAGCAAGGATGTTTGGAGCAAAAACTCGTTTCAGGTAATTTTCATTATTCTGATGTTTGTTGCTACGATCGCCTCTTTGGTCATGTTATATCGATCGACACCTGCTATGTGGCGGGGCGTATTTGCGACTCTGACGGGTGCTGGCTTGGTGATTCTTGGCGCTCAAGATGGCGTTTTTCGGCGCACCGATGAATGGTATTGGTCTCACTACTACATTGGCATCACCGCTGCGTTGCTGATGGTTTTCTCCCTGGCCATCGTTCCAGACATTTATAAAGATCGATCGAATCGCTGGCGCACAGTCCATGTCATCTTGAACTCGATCGCTGTATTGCTCTTTTTGGGACAAGGAATGACCGGAACCAGGGATTTGTTGGAAATTCCCCTGAGTTGGCAGAAACCCTATATCTATAGCTGTGACTTCCCCAATAAGACTTGCCCAAAGCCTTGAGCGATCGCATTACTTGGACAGTCCTGGACACAACTGGCACTCTGATAGTGGTTGATTTTAGGTACGTAGTTGCGCTTCAGCGCTCTTTCATGTTGTGGAAAAGAGCGCTGAAGCGCAACAACGTACCTTTTCATGTAAAAAAAATTAATCTGAAAAAACTCTTGACATTTGCCGCAGCTTATGGGTAGATTTTTCCTCCCGGTATTCGTAGAAAAAAATATTTGCAAATCTTAAGTTTTTATTAAAATTAAGTATTACAATAGTCGTAACTTTCAACTAAGTATTTATTCTCAATATCATGATAGCGGATCAATTTCCTTGGCTGACCGCAATTGTCATGCTACCCCTCGTAGCTGCCCTCGCCATCCCTTTTCTGCCCGATACAGACGGCAAAACTGTGCGTTGGTATGCCCTGGGCGTAGGCATTGCAGATTTTGTATTAATGTGCTGGGTGTTTTGGACGCACTACGATCCGAGCATCTCCACTTTCCAAATCGTCGAGAAATATTCCTGGATACCCTCTTTAGGCCTCAACTGGTCTGTTTCGGTTGACGGATTGTCGGTTCCGCTGGTGTTATTGGCGGGATTGGTGACGACACTATCTATTTTTGCTGCATGGGAAGTCGATCGCAAGCCGCGACTTTTCTACTTCCTAATGCTGGTGATGTACTCGGCACAAATCGGAGTATTTGTCGCCCAAGACATCATGCTGCTGTTCATTGTCTGGGAATTAGAACTAATTCCGGTGTACTTGCTAATCTCGATTTGGGGCGGACAAAACCGTCGCTACGCAGCCACCAAATTCTTGATTTACACCGCCGGCGCTTCTATCTTTATTCTCGTCGCTGCCTTAGCAATGGGATTCTACGGCGGAGGAAACGTTACCTTCGACATGGTAGAACTGGGCTTGAAGGACTATCCGCTAGGTTTAGAAATCCTACTTTATGCGGGATTGTTTATTGCCTTCGGCGTGAAACTCGCGATTTTCCCCTTTCACACATGGCTGCCTGATGCCCACGGTGAAGCATCTTCTCCTGTGTCGATGATTCTGGCCGGCGTGCTGCTGAAAATGGGCGGCTACGGACTGATTCGCTTGAATTTGGAACTTCTTCCGAAAGCACACGTTTACTTTGCACCGATTATGGCGGTGCTCGGCGTAGTTAACATTATCTACGGCGCGCTGAATTCCTTCGGCCAAACCAACATGAAGCGCCGACTTGCGAATTCGTCGATTTCTCACATGGGATTCGTGTTGTTGGGTATTGCTTCCTTCACGGATTTGGGAATCAACGGGGCGCTGCTGCAAATGATTTCCCACGGTTTGATCGCCTCAGTATTGTTTTTCCTGGCTGGCGTGACTTACGATCGCACCCATACCATGATCATGGACGAGATGGGCGAGATTGGAAAAGTGATGCCAAAAGTGTTTGCTTTGTTTACAGCAGGCGCGATGGCTTCTTTAGCACTCCCCGGGATGAGCGGTTTTGCTAGCGAATTATCAGTTTTTGTGGGCGTCGCAACTAGCGATATGTACGGTACTTCTTTCCGCGCAGTAATAGTGTTCCTGGCGGCAGTGGGACTGATTTTGACACCGATTTATTTGCTCTCGATGCTGCGACAGTTATTTTACAACTGTGGAACATTGGCAGCTTGCGATCTAGAAGATCTAGATTTGCGGAATCAGCGAAACAATCTGGATGAAGCGGTTTGTTTCGGTAATAGTTGCGTTTTGCCTGGTGATGCAAAGTTTATCGATGCTCAACCTCGCGAAGTGGCGATCGCATTTTGCTTCTTGATCCCGATTGTCGGCATTGGTTTTTATCCGAACATGGCGATGCAGGTTTACGACGCGAAGACTGTGGCTGTTAACGCCGAAGTCCGCCAATCTTACACCCTCATCGTTCAACAAAATCCTCAGATTTATGCGAAGGGATTTTTGGCACCCAAAATTGCACAGGCTCCAACAGTACCTGCTTTGGGCAAAATTACCGGATCTGAATCTGCATCGGTTTTGGGTATTGTCAAATAATTTTATCCAATTCTGTTGTTGCTGAAAATAGAGCGATCGCTTTTGTTAAAGGGCGATCGTTTTTTTGTTGCATAAGGCAGTTGACAGTTGACAGTTGACAGTTGACAGTTGACAGTTGACAGAATCGTAGGGTGCGTCGCCATCGAAAATTTATCGGGAAAAATCGACAATCTCATAGATCCGCACCACGCACCGGGAGCATCAAGCGCGATCGCACTATCATAAAAAATGCTTTTTTCAAAAATGAGATGCTCCCGACGCACCTGAGACTTCTTGCGCTCATTCACAAACTATTTTGATTTGAAATGAATCTGCGTCGATCTGTATTTATTTGATTGACATTTGCGGTTGACCTATCATATCATTTCATTTCAGGTCGATCGCCATAACAAAAACGGTTCGTAGTGCGGACTTAAGTCCGCAGCCGGAGAGCGGACTTAAGTCCGCACTACGAACCGATGAAGTTTATTATACGATTGACAAAAACTATGGCGGCAAAACAATTTTTTCCCTTGTTTTCTCAAATATCGTTTAAGGTGCATCGCCGTCAGATTGTCGATTGAATTTACCAGAAATAATTGGTTGAAAGCCGGAACACGAGTGAGGGAGAAATTTAAATCAGACTATTCATTACTCCAATCCTCTTCCTTCTAGGTAGATGTCGCTCTCAAACTGTCAACTGTCAACTGTCAACTGTCAACTGTTGAAGGATTTTTTAGGGCGACACACCTACAAATACTATTGCAGTATTTTGCATAATTGGTGTAATTTGCCGGATCTGATACTAGCGCCGAATTCCTAAAATAATCTGAGCTAAATTTTCCCTAGCATATCCCACCTCAAGCATCGATTTATCTTCCAGCCCCGAGGCAACTTTCGTCAGGATATTTAGCGGTTCTTCCGAACCTACAGTTTTCAGAAACAACACTTGCAGCCGATTTTTAACTAATTCTACAATTGAGCGACTGCGAGCCTCTTTACTTTCTTTTTGTTGAGCAACACTCCTACTAAGATTGTGAGTTTTTAACAGCCACATTCTTTCTATTCCTTGCATTTTGACGGTCTCCAAAACCTCCGCTTGAATCTGCTCGACTAATCTTTCACTTACATATTGCACGATTAAAGGCTTCAGCCTAAAAACAGTTTGCCCGCTCTCACTTATTTTTTCGATTAGAAAGCGACGGCCGAGAGAATCGAGATTTTTTACCAAATCAGAAAGAGACGAATTGACTAACATCTGCTCTCGCAAACTCGCTAGGGAAATCGGACTTTGAGCAATAGCCAGCCAGTAGGAAATCTCTTGTTCTGAATTTGACATTCGATCGAACTGCTGCGCGAGTAAATTGCTGATGTGTTCTTCAATAAATAACGCCGTCGCTTCCAAAAACTTGACAACATTTCCTTCAAAAAACTCGTTAATCGTTGTTGCCACAATCTTGATTGCTAACAGATTGCCTCCGTACCGGGCTAACAAGATTTCCCATTCTCTATCTTGGGCGGACAAACCTTTTTCTTTGAAAATATCTCGGGCTATTTCCTCGGAAATAGCAGGCTTTAAAAACCGCACTTTTTCTCCAGCTAGCAAAGCCATTTCCGTAGGTTCTTCGGCACTAACTAGGACAAAACAGCTCTGGTGATTGACTTCACACAGCCGCACAATTAAATCTCGATATCCTTCACAGCCTTCGCGGTAATGTCCCGCTAGTTCTTCTGGTTTGAGCACTGCTTCAAAATCGTCTAAAATTATCAGACAGCGCTGCTGGCGCAGATACTCGACTAGGCGCGAAATTTTGCCGTTAAAGTCGATCGCCTGCGAGGGCTCCGCTAACGGCAGAGCGGACTTTTGTTGGTTAGCAAAAAGTTGAATTAAGCTAGTGAGGAAGTCGGATGCTGTTGGTGCCGATCGCAGCGATCGCCAAATCACAAAATCAAACTCATGCTGTACCTGTTTTGCCAACTGCACCGACAGAGTTGTTTTCCCACTACCAGCCAAACCCAGCAGCGCTACTACGCGACAATTATCGGATACAATCCACTGCTTTAAAGTAGTTAATTCTTCAGTCCGCCCGTAAAAAACTGCCACATCCGGTGCTTGGTCCCAATCTTCTTGTCGCCGTCCTATCGGCGTTTTGAATAGAGATCCTTTACCTTGACTAAAATCAATCGAGCCCTCCTCCGTGTGGTAAGAAAATAGCAACTGATGCCTCAATTCCGAGAGCTTTCCAGGGCCATTCCCCGCGATCTGAAACTTTTTGTAAACTTCGCCTAGTCTTTTGCGAACGGCGATATCGCTAATGCCAAGCTTGGTTGCGATGGTAGCCGTAGATTGACCGTCGAGAGCCATAAACACAGTCTCTAACTCGGCATCTGTGACACCGCGCTCTTTCGCGATCGTTTGCACAAAGTTTTGAGGAATCGGAGTAGTCAAGGTAGGAATCTCGCCTCTACTAAAAATCTATCTTCTATTATATTCTCTGAGTTCTCGCGGGCAAACAATTGAATGGGTCAATTTTCAGCTTGCTTGTCGGTCTTGGAGGGCCGTTTGAGATATTTATAGCTGGTAAAAGTATAGTCATCTATTACATGACATGGGAGGCTTCCAGTCCCTCCCCTTTCGCTTTCACTTCGAGCGGATTGACCCGCCTTGGCTGAACTACGCAGCTCTCTATCCCATT
>NZ_JAEQCT010000117.1:17344-22699 GCF_020738205.1 Microcoleus sp. PH2017_24_DOB_U_A | reverse complement strand
GGCTAGAAGCCCATGCCACCAGAAAATTTACTGATTGTGGAACAGGCATCTTGCCTGTTTTTTGCACGGGCTAGAAGCCCATGCCACCAGAAAATTTACTGATTGTGGAACAGGCATCTTGCCTGTTTTTTGCACGGGCTGGAAGCCCATGCTACAAGAAAATTTACTCATTGTGGAACAGGCATCTTGCCTGTTTCTTCCATTATGACGCTCAATTCCTAGATTAAACTGAGCATTTCCTGCACTGCTGTCTAATTTGTAACAATTTTAGGATTATTTTCAGGCAGCGGTGGGCGGGTACACAGATAAGCCAATGGCCCGAACAGGGGCACTAATGTTACTGCCCAAAATGCTATTGAATTTTGCACTCCTCGGCGCGCCATATCGTCGGTTAATAAAGCAGGAAATAGCAGGGAAAGCAGACAAAAGTCTAAACTCATCACGTGGATAAAACGGCTGGTTTGCCACTGCCCAACAAAATCAGACCAATCGCCTTTTGTCAAGCCAAAAGCAACCAACGCAGCAGCGCCTAATGTTAGGACAATCCCAGTAAAACGGGAGTCTAATATTTTTAAGAAAATATTTTTAGTGCCAGAAAATTCTGGATTCGGTTCGCGCAGGGCTAAATAAGGGAGCAAGGCAAATGCACCGACGCCAAATGATAAAGTTGCAAAAATCCATGCTCGTATTTTCTGCCCTCTGCCGTCGGCAAATAAGACGCAACTGTAAATCAGCGGCCAGACTCCCATGATGTTAAACAAAGCTACAATTAAAGGGTTGATGCCTGCTATTTTGCCTGTGGAAAGGTTGGTAATTAGTGTGATGGTGTCGGGGTTGTCGGGTGGCGCAAATACAAAGGCGTAGGTGCTGAATATAATCCAAAGCAGAGCAAATCCAATTTTTCTAGACATATATTCCTTCTCAGAATCGAAAATCGACTCAACCTTCTAAAAATCATCATCGGAGCCCTCATCGGAGCTCTCATCGCTGCGGACAAGTTCCGAAGGAGGCCTGTCATTACTCCAAGCCCACCACACGGCGCCGCACTGGCAGCGGTAAAATTCTTGCCACTTGCGGCGGTTGGACTCGGTGTATACTGGCGATCGACGATTAATCCAGACCTCATGGGCCTCCGTGCAGCTAGCAGCGCACTTGGGACAGCAAAACTCAGTAGCGTGAACCGCCGCCGCAGTCCATTCGGGAGGATGTGGAGCAAAAGCTTCCATGTGTTGCGTGTTTCTATCTAAACTGCTGTTAAGTAGGCAAATCAAGGGTTGCTAAAGATCCGTAGAGCTCGCAACGGCATAAGTTATGACATAAGTACGCTGTTGAGTGCGTAATTCCTATGACAGTTATTTTTTTGGCATTTGCCGTCCGATGAATAGTATAACTGATGTGGTGTAAGCCGTCGATCGGCATTCTCAGCTATTTCAAGGACTAGGCTCATGTCTATCTACAACTTTATCTCATTTCTGGGCATCTTTGGCTTGTGTGCGATCGCCTGGATTTTCTCAGAAAACCGCCAAGTTCGCTATATACCTTGGCGCGTCATCATCTGGGGCATTGGCCTACAATTAGTCTTAGGATTTTTAGTATTCCTATTTCCCCCAACTCGCATCGCCCTAGAGTGGTTTACCAGCTTGCTTGATGTCGTATTTATGGCCGCTGATACTGGAGCTAGATTTGTATTCGGCGAAAACATTGTACCGCTACCAGATCCAGCTAAAGCTCCGCCCATTAATCTAGGATATATTTTCGCCTTTCGAGCATTGCCGACAGTCATCTTTTTCTCAGGATTAATGGCACTGCTAGAGAACATCGGCGTCATTCAAATTATCACCAATTTTTTTGCTAAAATCTTTTACTTAACAATGCGCTTGAGCGGCGCGGAAGCTCTCAGCGGAGCCGCTAATATTTTCGTAGGTATAGAAGCAGCAATTGTGGTCAAGCCTTATTTGGCAAAAATGACTCGTTCCGAACTTTGTGCCATTTTATCTTGCTGTTTTGGAACCGCTGCATCCTCAACTTTAGCAATTTATGTCAGCGTCCTCAAACCAGTTTTCCCAAATATTTTGGGGCATTTAGTTTCTGCCTCAATTATTGCAATTCCCGCTTGCTTCGTCCTTTCAAAAATCTTAGTTCCCGAAACAGAAACTCCCTTGACAATGGGAGGCATTCCGAAGGAGAAACCGAAGCCTCAAGGGCGTGAATTGGTGGGCGAAGAAGTTGCTGAAAATGACGGCTATCTCCCCAAACAAGAGACAGTTGGCGGAGAACCTATCGAGCGTGTCAGCCCGTTAGATGCAGCAATTATCGGCGCTTTAGACGGTGTAAAAATGGCAGTGTCGATCGCTGCTGTTTTGATTTTAATCGTGGGTTTAGTTTTCTTAATAGATCGAATTTTGGGAGCCGAAACCCTGCGAAAGGGTTCAGGAATATTATTTTACCCACTGACTTTGTTAACCGGAGTTCCCTTTAAGGACTCTTGGATAGCTTCAGAAATTATCGGACAAAGGCTGTATCTAACAGCAATTCCACCATATCGAATGTTAGCAGAAGCGGCCGCAAAAGGACTGATTAGCGATCGCACAGTATTAATTGTCAGTTACGCCCTTTCCGGTTTCGCCCACTTAGCTTCCGTCGGCATATTTGTCGGCGGTACAATCGCCCTAATTCCTTCTCGGCGCAAAGACATTTCCGAACTCGGTTGGAAAGCCTTATTTGTCGGCACTTTAGCTACAATGATGATTGCCTGCATCGCCGGATTATTTGACACCGGAGACTCCAGCATTTTAGGCACTAAGACACCGCCTACTGCCCCGATCAGCGCTCCTGCTTCGCCGAAATCGGAGGCATCCCCCGCCGCAAGTCCGAAGCCGTCAGTTGCCCCAGCAATTGCCAGCCCGAAGCCTTTGCCGAAGGGTGAAAAAGCTTCTCAAAAAGGTGAGGTATGACTGACAGGTTATATAACCACTGAAACCAAGAGGGCCCAAGCCCAACAACGTACCTCATCTTTCTGAGAACCGCTATAATATCTTATAAGGACTTGTATGGGCGGGTCAACCAACAATATTTGTCAATTATTGACAATCTTTAAAACCCGCCCTCACTCACTTTATTATATATGTATGAAAGAGCGCCCAAGCGCAACAACGTACTTAAAAATTAACCTTTATTTTGTGCCTATGGCGTAAGTAATGTTACAGTTATATTTTCGTATTGGAGCGAAATCAAAGTTGATGTAGTTTATTGGTTGTGTGGGGGCGGGTTTATGTAGGTTATTGATGGGAGTTAAATATTGTTGGTGAACCCGCCCCTACGAGTCCCTGATAGATAATTTGATGTAGTTTATTGGTTGTGTGGGGCGGGTTTATGTAGGTTATTGATGGGAGTTAAATATTGTTGGTGAACCCGCCCCTACGAGTCTCTGATAGATAAGATTGTTTTTTTTGCAATTACCAATTACCAATTACCAATTACCAATTATCCCAAAAATCTATGAATCCAGAACCAGAAATTCGCCGCCTGTTAGATGTGATGCCCGCCTCGGGCCGCATGACTTGTAAAATTATTAATAAACCTCAACAATCGACGGTAATTAATTGCGATTTTCCTTTACCTTGGCATCAATCTCGCCCGATTTATATTAATTTTGATTTGTGGCGCCTGCTATCTAAGCCGCAGCGGGATTTACTGCTATTGCGTACTGTAAGTTTTCTGGGCAATTTCAAGTGGTTTAAGCCGGATATTTATCAAGGGGCGGCTGTGGCGGGTATTCTCGGCACTGTTGTAGAATTGTTGCAGGGAGATGCGATCGGAATTGCGATCGCCGGTGGGTTGACGGGACTGGCGATGACTCGAATTTGGCGCGACAACCGCAGTTCGCAAGTAGAATTAGATGCCGACGAAACGGCGATTCGGGTGGCGGGAAGGCGCGGTTACAGTGAATCTGAGGCGGCGGGACATCTCCTGGGGGCGATCGAATCTGTGGCGCAGATAGAACAGCGTACTTTGGATTTCAACGAGTTGATTCGGTGTCAAAATTTAAGGGCGATATCGGGTATTTCGGCGGTGGGCGTGCCCGATAGCGTCAGACAGGATTGAAAAAAACATCGCTATTCAAGCAAATTAGCCTTAACAGACAAAGATTCCAGAAACTTAACTGCCTCATCCAGCATAGCTGCTGGTAATTTCTCAACAATTGCGATCGCCCTTTGACGAGTTTCTAGATTAACTGCTTATGTCGCAGGTTTAACTGACAAAACTTGCACTTTCATCGTCTTAATCAGCTTCAGTAACGTACTTATTTTAAGCGAAAGCGCGATCGCCCGATCGACCTCCTATGACTCCTCCTCATCTACCCACCGACTGAGATAATCCGGCAACTCATCAAAAGATACCCCCACCAAACGGCAAAAATCCCGGCAGTGCCGTGTATCGGTGCGAAAACTTGAATTATGTTTGACCTGAATTGTTAGCATCTTGCATTTATTAACGTTTGTTTATAATTGTTTTTGCTTTTAATTCGCCTATTTTAAGCGCCTATTTTAAGCGCTTATTTTGAACCTTTACTTGATTAAATTACATTATGTAAAAACGCACTCTCAAAGTTAATTCTCGATGTAACATAACGTCATTGCCAACAGGATATTGTTGCCGCTAGTTCTGCGGCGTATCGATAAAAAATCATGAATTAGGACGCAGATTTATTGCAGTAGCTCGATCCTCTATCGCGCTCGCACTCGCGTGCAATTCTGTCACTTTCCTGTGGGCAAACATACCCAATTTAGAATACAGCCATGAACACCCCAGAAACTACGAATTCCTGGATTATTTACCGACTGCTGCCCAACTTTCAGCGCTTACCCATCGGACAATTTCGCAGCCGCAGCGAAGCAGAATCTTCCCTGAAAGTCATCCGACAACTGCTACCCAATACCGACTTAATACTTGCTTTCGAGATTGGCGCCGAAAGTCCAATCACCGAACTCATTGGGCCCCCTGCTAAGGAACCAAACTTGCCCAATTCAGTTAACCGAGAACTCTTGAAACTGTTCATTATCAGTTCTCGCCCTGTTGTTTCCCGCGTCATTCATTCTTTTCACCGCGATAATTTTGCTTGCGCTACTGACTGGAGTCCGTTTGTTCCGACTCAAAATCGAGGTGAAGTGATGAGCGTCTTAATTAAGTATTTTGCCGCTGACTCTTAGCGTTCGATCGAACATTCCTGATTGTACTGCAAAGCGCTCTTTCCTCATATTATTAAGAGCGCTGAAGCGCAACAACGTACCTAATTTTAAAACTGCGCTGCCTAGTTGGGCTTGGGCGCTTTTTCCTGATATTATTAAGAGCGCT
>NZ_JAEQCT010000117.1:0-17255 GCF_020738205.1 Microcoleus sp. PH2017_24_DOB_U_A | reverse complement strand
GAGCGCTGAAGCGCAACAACGTACCTAATTTTAAAACTGCGCTGCCTAGTTGGGCTTGGGCGCTTTTTCCTGATATTATTAAGAGCGCTGAAGCGCAACTACGTACCTAATTTGTCTGACGATAATAAAATCGCCCTGCTTATTAAGGGGGATTTAGGGATATTTGAGGAATAAATGGTAATTTAAGAACAGTGATAAACTTGATATTCATAACCATCAACAGGTGACAAGTCGCGAGATTCAATCTGACACTTTTGTGCTGCTAAATTTACGGGCGCGCGAAAATTTACTAACCACAAATCTAGCGGACGTTCCAATTGACTGAGTGTCTTGTCAAGTATCCCTGCCACAATTTCCGGCGATTCCCTTCTCTGCTTAACTAAAAGAAACTGTGGAGAATCAAAGGCTTTAATTTCCTTCTTTCCTCTTCCTTCTTCCTTCTTCCCTCTTCCTTCTTCCTTCTGACTCTTTTCCCATTCCAATCCTATCCCCATCAACTCTCCTATTTCTACATGAGTTTTTTGAGTAGTAGCAATTAACACGGGAACTTGCGAGACTTCGCGGATAATCGGAATTAACAAGTCTGGTTTGTAATATTTGCGATAGCCGAGATTGGAATTTACTGTTACACTGCTGACAAAACCCATTACTAAAATTAGCAGAACTGCTTTTTTGCCAGTAAATTCTACAGCAGGTAAATTAAACCATCGAGTTTTTATTGTAGGTGTATCATAAATAAATGCTAAAGTTACTCCTAATATTAATATCACTCCCGGAAAGTAGACGAAATTGTATCGAGGGCCGCGAGTTAGGTCAATTCCTAGAATGTATGCAAAGCTGAAAAATAGGAAAATTGCTCCTAGCACAAATCCGCCAAAAATAACAGTACCTAAATGAGTATCGGTGGTTTTTAAGGCATTTTTCACAGCGTTAAACAGGATGGGAAGCACCCAGATCAAAAATATTGCCATTACGATCGCAGATCCAACCACCACGGCCAGATTTGACGATTCCACCGGAAGCAGCGATATCACAGCGATCCATCCCGCCAAAGCTTGGAAAATCGGCGCAATCCAATCTACAAATGTGCGATCGCCACTGACAATCCAATTCGTGAGCTCGCTACCGTATTTATTCGACAAAAATATCGGTAGCCATACTAAACCGCCCGCTACAGTCCCCAGCGCTACTGCGAAAAGCCGCCAGAGGATTTGAAATTGCCAAATATTCGGCTGCTGACTCTCTGAAAGCGCCAATTTTCCATAAAACTGCTGCCAGATTACAGCAATCAATGCTATGGCTTCCGCACACAAAGTCAAGGCAAAAAAGTAGTGAACCGCAATTCCCAAACAATTAACAATTATCCAAAATAGCACCGTCCAGATAGGCATTGGAGCGCGCTGTTGCAGCTTTTTTGCAGCTACTGTCAAGCAAAAAAGAGACGCAATAACTAATAAAATTGCTAAGGTATAATGGCGGGCTTCTTGAGCGAGATAAATGCCGTAGGGAGAAACTGCCATCATCGCAGCCGCACATTGACCGACTAAACGAGAATTGAACGCAAATTTGCCTAAAAGGTAGATAGCTGGAACTGAAATCACTCCTAATAATGCCGGAAGCGATCGCCCAATCCACACTAAACTATCCTCAGTCGGTGCAAACAGCCGCATCCACCAGTGGGCTACCATAAAATACACTGGCGGATGGTTGCTTTCCACCAGCAAATGCTTGAGAACATCTGCAATGCCAGCATCCGGGCCCAATTGCAGCGGTTGTAGTAGAGTCGAAAGTGCGATCGGGCGATCGATCGGCACCCCGCGAAAACTGTTGCCCAAACTAAACACCAGAGTCGAAAACTCATCCGTCCACAGCGGTTTCGAGTCCAAATTGGCAAAACGTAGCATTAGGGCGATCGCCGTCCACAGTAATAGCAACAACAGTTGTTTATGCTTAATCATTAATTCAGTCAGTTGTGTGTTGTCAGTTGTGTGTTGTCAGTTGTGTGTTGTCAGTTGTGTGTTATCAGTTGACCGCCCACTGCCCACTGCCCCATGCCCCATTCCCAATTCCCAATTCCCTAATCAACTTCCGTTACCCGCCAGCTCAGCTTCATGTTGATCCAGAAATTCCAAAGAGTCACAGCCACGATCGCAATTAAATTAGCCAAATATTCATTGATGCCAAAAACATTAAACATCAAATTAACCAGCAGCACATTCAAAATCAAACCCATCAAGCAAATTGTATTAAACTTCAACAGGCGTTTGAAACGCTGGCGATTTCCCGGTTGCCGCTTAGAAATGTCCCCAAAAGTCCACAAATCATTCCACAAAAAATTACTAATAATTGCTAATTCAGCAGCAATAATTAGACTGCGAGTCAGCTCCAAATGCAGACTATTTCGCAGCACGTACAAAACCCCCATATTGACAAACACACCGCTGAAACCCACGATGCCAAATCGCAGAAACTTACCCACTGGCCAGCGGGCAAACCGCAATATGAACAAATGTCGCAAATACTCAATATACTGTTTCCCAGTAACTTTGCTCTCGCCTTCTTTCCGCTCCTGAAATACATAACCAACTTCTCCAATCCAGCGGATATTGCCCCTACCGAGCACTTCAATCAAGATTTTGTAACCCGCAGGATTCATGGTTTGGCCGGCAATGCAACTGCGACGCACCATAAAATAGCCGCTCATTGGATCGGAAACTCTACCGACGACTCCAGGCAGTATAATCAATCCAACAGTTTGAGCGCCCCGCGACAAAAATCTCCTGACAACGCTCCAGTCGCTCACCCCGCCCTCGGCTACGTGGCGGCTCGCAGCGGCCAAATCTGCCCCCCGCTGAATTTCTGCTAAAAGCTGCAATAGCGTCTCCGGCGGATGCTGCAAGTCGGCATCGATGACACCCAAAACCTCGCCCCGAGCAGCCTGCCACCCGCGAATTACCGCTGTCGAAAGTCCACGCTCGTCTTCCCGGCGCATCACCTGCAATTGCGGATATTCGGCCGTCAGGGACAGGGCAACTTCCCAGGTGCGATCGGGGCTGTTGTCATCGACTACAATTAATTCGTAGTTGCCGGGAATGCTGCCATCAAGCAACTTGCTCAATTGTTCCACAATACTTTTGACATTCTTGCACTCGTTGTAGGTGGGAATCACCAAGGAAAAATAAATTGGCTGTGTATCTTCTGCAAAAGTTGAACCACAAGTCCCTACAGCAGGAATTTGCAAAGGCCCAGACGGCACTGGCAACAGGTGATTTGCTTCGTTGACGCTCATAGTTACCGTTTCTTAAAATGAAAAGATGTTTTTTTACGACTTTATACTTTAGAATCTGTTTCGTCCATAGTTGATTTGTTAAGATATAAAAAGCCGTTAATTTTAGTGGTGGATTTTGTGACTGAATCGGAAAATAAAACTGTTGATGCAATTCTCGATCGCGCTTTACAACTTTATAACATCTCTAGCGCAGAGGCATTGGTACTTTTGCAGCAAAGAGAGCCAGATGCGATCGCTTCTATTCAAACAACCGCTGACTTGCTCCGCCACCGACAATCAGGCGATATTGTTACTTATGTTATCAACCGCAATATTAATTTCACCAATATTTGCGAGCAGCATTGCAGTTTCTGTGCATTCCGCCGCGACGACGGAGATGAGGGCGCTTTTTGGTTAGATACAGCCCAAATTCAGGACAAGGCAACAGATGCAGTGCAGCGGGGTGCGACGGAAATTTGTATGCAGGGCGGCTTAAATCTTCAAGCAAAGCTTAATGGCGGATCTTTGCCTTATTATCTGCAATTAGTGAAAACTATTAAGGATAAATTTCCGCAGTTACACTTGCACGCTTTTTCGCCCCAAGAAATAGAATTTATTGCCAGACAAGATCGTCTTAGTTTCAGCTATGTAATTTCGGCATTGCGGGATGCGGGAGTCGGTTCGATACCTGGTACTGCGGCGGAGGTTCTCGACGATGCGGTGCGACGGGTGATTTGCCCGGAAAAACTAGATTCGGCAACTTGGCTAGAAATCGTAGGAACTGCTCACAGCTTAGGTTTGCCGACAACGAGTACGATGCTTTGCGGGCATATTGAGACGGCAGGGCAGCAGGTTTTGCATTTAGAAAAAGTGCGATCGCTCCAACAAAGTGCCATTAACAACAACTATCCAGCTCGCATCACAGAATTCATTTTACTGCCCTTTGTCGGGCAAGAAGCACCAGCCCCTTTACGCAGTCGAGTCGGCCGCGATCAACCAATTTTAGCAGATACATTGTTGCTCACCGCAGTATCGAGAATCTTCTTGGGAAATACGATTTCCAATCACCAACCGAGTTGGGTGAAATTAGGTTTAGACGGAGCTAAAGAAGCGTTAAAATGGGGTTGCAACGACATCGGCGGCACATTGATGGAAGAACACATTACCACGATGGCAGGTGCGGTTGGCGGCGGTTGTCAATCTGTAGAAGATTTGCAAAATGCGATTAGTTCTTTGGGGCGAGATTATCAGCAAAGGGATACAATTTATCGACCTGTGGGGGTTGAAAAAATGGCGCCAATAGGTATTAGGAGAAATTGAGCGATGTCTTACAGCGAGTTCACCACAATTGTCAAAGTCAAACAAGCCTTTGGATTAACAACTGTAGAAGGCCCGCGATTTCTACCGCAAATAACTCCGATCGCTCCAAGTGCAACCCTGACAGATTTTTTGGCGCACAGTTTACCCGTAGCTGTGGCGACAGGAAGTGAAAAAGCGCGATCGGAAATGATTATTACCCCCGTACTGCTCGAAGTCAGAAAGATTTTGCAGGAGAAGATTAGCTTGTTTTCGGGAGAAGACTTTACCGTAGATTTCAAACAAGGACTGAATGGAATTTGTGATTTCTTGATTAGTCGCTCTTCAGAAATGTTAGAAATTGAAGCACCAGCAGTCGCAGT
This sequence comes from Microcoleus sp. PH2017_24_DOB_U_A, assembly GCF_020738205.1. Taxonomy (NCBI): domain Bacteria; kingdom Bacillati; phylum Cyanobacteriota; class Cyanophyceae; order Oscillatoriales; family Microcoleaceae; genus Microcoleus; species Microcoleus sp. PH2017_24_DOB_U_A. Next base: position 12,308 of record NZ_JAEQCT010000117.1, on the reverse strand, counting down.
TGTTGAAGCTAAAAAAGCAGATTTAAAAACAGGAATTGGACAGTGTATTGCCGAAATGGTAGCAATGCAGAAGTTTAATGAAGCGAAGGGAAAACCAATTCCTGTTGTTTATGGGAGTGTTAGCAACGGTACGCAGTGGCGATTTCTTAAATTGGAGGAAAAAACTGTATCACTGGATCTTAATGATTATGCCTTGGTTCCGCTGGAGCAAATTTTGGGAATGCTAGTTTGGATGGTACAAGATGGGTGATTAAGTGCGATCCTCTTCGAGGGCTTCGCTAACGCTCTTTTGACTCAGTTGGTAAAGTGCGATCCTCTTCGAGGGCTTCGCTAACGGACATTTAGGATTTCATTAAAAGTCAACGATCGATCGCGATTTAAAGTTTGGGACTATCGGGCGATCGCACTTTCAAATTCTTCTAGCGCTTGACAACTTCCTACCTGCAAAGCACGTTCCACTGTAGAAGGAATCAGTTTGGCGATCGCAATTCCTGGAAAATTCGGACTAATATCCGATTCTACATACTCTCCTTCTTGCAGCAAATAGATGCGAAGTCTGCCGCTGTCGTAAACCCAGACTTCTGGAACTTCAATAGCTAGATAAGCATCGATCGTAGTTTTAGAAGCTACATCCGTTTCAATTGCTAAATCCGGCGGCGGATCGTCCGGCAAAAGTCGGCGACGACTAATCATCCGCTGATAATTTAGAATATAAAAGCAAGCATCAGGTTCAATTCCCGCTGCACCTTCCCGCTTGAAAGTAGTAGAACCGAATGGTTCGTATCTTCTACCCGCAGACTTGAGTAAAATTTTGACAATATCAGAGATTAAATCTTTCGTTATTTCGCATTCTAGTAAGGAAACCGTAATTTCTAAAGTTTCTTTGCTGTAAGCAACTCGTGCCGATCGCTTTTCTCCCAATTCTTCCAAAATCGACTCGAATTCGAGCCAAGTTATATTGGGAATAGTTACGACACTACCGGGAGTAAGCTGAATCTGGCTAATAGGTTTGAGGACGGGAGCGATAACAATCATAAGCTGAATTGAGAGCTAGTTGTTAAGTTTCTGCCAAAGGCAGGCAGGATGCCTACCTCACAAGAGTTTTTGAAGATATCTGTTGAGTGTAGCACGGGCAACGAGAAGAGATGGGCGATCGCAGATTTATGATTGCTAGACATCAAAGCCAGATTTGGTATAATTAGTATTATCAGTCATTTTAAAAACCTATGACTCAAACTTTACCCAAACTCGTAAACTTCGAGGAATTTGTAGAGTCGCTACCTGAAAATGCGACGGTACGCTACGAACTGCATAATGGAGAGATTGTTGAGATGGCACAACCAGTAGGCGAACACGAGGAAGTTATCAGCTTTCTTGGCATCGAAATTCCTTATGAAATCAAACGTCTGGCATTGCCCTATGGTATCCCTCGCCAAGTGATAGTTAGACCTCCTGAAAAAGATTCTGGTTATTGCCCCGATTTGTTGGTGCTGAACCGTGCAAACCTTGTGAATGAACCATTGTGGCAAAAACAATCTGTCCTCAGTTTAGGTGCATCGATACCTTTGGCGATCGAAGTTGTGTCAACGAATTGGCGCGATGATTACTATTTGAAATATGCTGATTACGAGGAGATGGGTATCCCTGAATATTGGATTGTCGATTATGCTGCGTTGGGTGGGCGTAATTTTATTGGTAATCCCAAACAACCAACAATTACTGTCTGTAATTTAGTAGATGGTGAGTATCAAATCTTCAAGTTTCGAGATAATGACCGGATTGTGTCGCAAACGTTTCCCGATTTGAGTCTGACTGCAAACCAGATTTTTCAAGCTGGTTTAGTTTAATCTGATATCTTACAAAATTCTAATTGAGGTGTTTTGTTAAAACTGACTCATGCAATGCTTTGAAAAAAAAAGGAATATGAGACTTGACATCACTACTTTGCTGTGAATAAAATCTCCCAATCTCTAACGATAGTTGATCTCTAAAATTTTTCTCATCCCCACTCCAGTCACCGGGTGGCTTAATTTGCTTCCAATAATCCTTTGCTTTTTTAATTGTCAGCAAAGCTAGGATTAACTCATGCTTCTGGGTTGCATCAGTCGTGTTTTGAAACTGATGTTTCCATGAATCCTGAAATTTATCTAAGTCTAATTGCGTACAATTCAATCCCGAACAATGATTTATGCGATCGAATGCTCTTTTTAAGTTAAGCTGTAAATCTCCATCGCTACTAATTCCATCAGCCATATCACTATAAATATTCGTGAGTGACACTAGATTTTCTTGATAAATCGGAGAATTAGGATAATCATCAAATAATGATTGAAGTTCCGGTGTCAGAAAGTATGCTTCTTTATGAATCAAACCTGTAATCCAAATCCGGTGCTGTGCTACATTTTGCTTTTGCACCTGAGATTTTTCATAAAGGTTGCAAAAAATTGCTTCTGTATCTGTAAAGACATAATTCTCAATCGCTTGCAAGTGCAAATCTAAGTCTATCATTGCAAAAAGTCGATCGCAATCTAGATACGAATTAGTGCTATCCTGTTCGTGTAATGTTAAAAGAGTAAAGTAGGTGTCTATGACATCTTTGCGATCGCCACAATTAAAAAATTCCGGTCTATTCTGTCTCCACCATGCCGGAATGCAAGCCTTATAAAAATTGGCATCCGGCATTTGCTCCATTGCCCTATAAGCTTGAGGTGACTCTCTACCCTGTATTTTCGGAGAAGCACCTTCGCATAATACCACAATTTTGTTTTGAATTTTGCGAGATTTCAAAATAAACTCGCACCATTTTTTTAGCTGTTCTGAACTAAGACTCATTTGTAATCTTAAGATTCTTGTTTAATCAATTTTGGCTCAATTTCTTTAACATGAGCAGGTGTCAAAGCTTCACACAATGCGTAGGAGTGAGTTGCCAGAATATATTGATTGCTGGGAGCCCATTCTTTGAGATCAGATATAATTTGATATTGCCAATCTGGATGAAAAGCAATTTCAACTTCATCCATCAAAACAATAGCATCTTTTATGTTACGGGACTTGAGCCATATATAAATGCTAAGTCTTTTGAGTTCGCCGTGACTCAAATCTTCGGGATATAGTTCTATAGTTTCACCATTCTTATCCAATTTAAAATTGACTCCCGAAAAATCTTCATTTAAATTTATCCTTTTATTTGCTAATAGCAGATTTAAGTCGTTAATTAGAGTTTGATAGCTATTCCCATAGCCGCCTGTGTTTATCGCTTCTCTGAAGTCGCGATCGCGAGCATCTTTAAATGATTTAATAAGTAGGTTTACAGCAAGAAAATCATAGGTAAACAAACCTTTTAATTCTAATCTTGCAGATGCAAGTATCCCGTAATAATTCTTATCCGCCTTACTTGAGTTGCTAAATAATAGTTTCCTAGAATCCGGCGGAAGAAATAGAAAAATTTGCGTGGATGGAGCAGCTAGAAAAATTTGACGCGATATCTTATGTAATAATGATTTTGCTTGATCTTTACTTTGATGAGTCAAATGACATTGTAGCTTTGTATTGAGCTCTTGATTATTTTTTTGAGCGTTTGAATAATAACATAGATTGATGCTATCCTCTGAATTTATATCTTCATTAAAATCAACCATCGCTTCTGACGGTGAACATTCTTCCGAAAAAAATTCAAGATTAACATTTTTTTGTCCATCCCAAATGTCAATAATAGCTAAGACTCTTTTGTCTTCGCCGTCATGAATTTTAAATCCTTGAAGCAGATTTTGTAAAAATGGTTTTTTATCCTCATCACCGGAACAGTGTAGCAACACAAAAATTAACTGTAACAGCGTACTTTTACCGCCGCCATTTTGGCTTCCCAGCGGAAAAATACTAGGAACAAAATCCTTTTCAAAAGTGATGTCTATATTTTTCAATCCCCGAAAATCAGGAACTTGAACTCGTAGCAAGTGCATAAAAAACTCCTGGTGTTGGCTGGTATTCTTTATTGAAACGCTGAGCCACAATCATTTTAGATTATAACTCACATTTTTTACTATTTTCAGGAACAGGCAAGATGCCTGTTCCACAACACATTAATAAATTCTTGTGGGGTGGGCATCTTGCCCGCCCAAAGAAACAGGCAAGATGCCTGTTCCACAATACATCAAGTTTCTTGTGGGGTGGGCATCTTGCCCGCCCCCAAAAAGACTTATCTCTCGCCGTTTTACACCTTAAACTTCTCCACAATTCGTCTCATTGCTTCCTCCACATTCTCCCGACTATTAAACGCCGAAATACGGAAATAACCTTCGCCCGCCGCACCAAAACCAGAACCAGGTGTTCCCACCACATTACAAGTTTCTAGCAACTTTTGAAAGAAATCCCAACTCGACAAACCATTCGGTGTTTTCACCCACACGTAAGGCGCATTTTCGCCGCCAAAAACCTCAATTCCTGCTGCTGTCAATTTCTCGCGGATAATTGCAGCATTTTCCATGTAAAAATTGACTAATGCTTGAATTTGTGCTTTGCCAGCATCGGAATAAACGGCTTCTGCACCGCGCTGCACGATGTAAGAAACGCCGTTAAATTTAGTAGATTGGCGGCGGTTCCACAGTTTCCAAATTTCGACATCGGAACCGTCGGCGGCTTTTCCTGTCAAAGTTTTTGGTACTACTGTTAAGGCGCAGCGAGTACCTGTAAAACCGGCATTCTTGGAAAATGAACGAAATTCGATCGCACAATCGCGCGCCCCTTCAATCTCGTAGATGGAGTGTGGTAGGCTCGGATCGGTAATATAGGCTTCGTAGGCTGCATCGAAGAAAATAATCGAACCGTTCGCTTTAGCATAGTTTACCCAAGCTTGCAAGTGTTCCTTGGTTGCGGTTGCGCCCGTCGGATTGTTGGGGAAACACAGGTAAATTAAATCGACTTTCTTGTCTGTGGGAATTTGGGCGGTAAAATTGTTGTCTGCGGATATTGGGAGGTACACAAAACCTTCGTATTCGCCATTTTCGTTCGCATCTCCCGTGTGTCCCGCCATCACGTTCGTGTCTACGTACACCGGGTAAACTGGATCTGTAACTGCGATCGTATTATTATTGCCGAAAATATCGAGAATATTGCCGCAATCGCACTTAGAACCGTCAGAAATAAAGATTTCCGAAGCATCAATATCGCATCCCCGCGATTTGAAATCGTGCTCTGCAATTTTCTCCCTCAGCCATTCATAACCTTGTTCCGGGCCGTATCCTTTAAATGTATCCCGCGAACCCATGTCTGCTACCGCTTTCACCATCGCCTCCCGACAAGCTTCCGGTAGCGGTTCCGTCACGTCGCCAATCCCCAGCCGGATGATGGGTGCACCGGGATTCGCGTCTGCATAAGCTTTTACCCTGCGCCCGATTTCGGGAAACAGGTAGCCGGCTTTGAGTTTGAGGTAGTTGTCGTTGATAGTTGCCATAGTGCGATCGCTCTCAATGTCGTACAATAGCTTATACCATTTTAGATTTTAGATTTTAGATTTTAGATTTGAAGAATTGGATAATTGAAGAATTGAAGAATTGGGAACAATCGAGCGATATGCGAGTTTGCAGCATGGGGCCGGCAGTTGCATTCTGTTTGAAAATTGCTATTACTGCTAATTGTCTCCCTCAAGACGTAGAAAGTTCGGCAACGGATTTTACAAAGGATTAAATAAATCCCAATTGAAGTTCGATAGAAAAAATTTCCCCATCTCCCCATCTCCCCATCTCCCCATTCTCCCCATCTCCCCATTCTCCCCATCTCCCCCTCTCCCCATCTCCCCCTCTCCCCATCTCCTCCATCACAGCCATTGACAAAAAAATCAACCAGCTTGTATAATTAGATATAGTGTGCAACGCAGAACCAATTATGGATGAGATAGAGTACGCCAAACTGTGTCAAGAACTGGCGGCCATTCTGAATGAGTTTAATTTAGGTTGGGTAGTTGAACAAGTCGCCAATAGTGTAGAGATAGGTAAAGTAATTGAAGAGCGATCGCTCAAACGAAAGACACCGCTGCTCAAGATAGAAGATTATACCGCAAAAGAACAACTTTTGCTGTTAATTGCTGCTGTCGAACAAGCGACGGTGAACACTTCGGAAATGGAAGACGAGATTGCTTATTTCTTGAAAGTAGAATCGGAAACCTCTCCCCTCGGTACCAAAATTATCTTTGCCAATTCCGGCGCAAAAACAGCCCAAACCATCGAGTTTACGTCCACTTTAACAGCCCCACGCCACAAACAGGCGATCGCCCTCAAGCAATTACTCGAAAAACTGCCCTCTGAACCTAGCAACTACGCCATCAATTCTGAAATTAAGAGCAAGTTAAAAAGCTCGATCGATCCAGATTTCAACGGAGTGGCAGAACAAGCTAGAATTTTTGATGCTTACCTATTCACCATCCTGCTGAAAGCAGTTGCTAACGAAGGCGGCAACATCTATTATAACAATGTTTTAGACGACGAAACACCGAAATATTTAACGTTTAGAAAAACAGCCGGAAAAATCCACGGAACAGCACATCCATACACTCATGCTGTTGTAGAATTTCCCGACAAACCAGCCCTGGAAATTCATCTCGGAGTCAAAGTGCAAGGTAGAGCCGGAGTTCTGCACAACTGCAACGTTTTAATTCTGTACCAAAAAGAAGCGAATATCTGCCGTTTGCTCAACCGCGAACCCCGACACTCGCAGGTAATTTTAGCGGTGAAATCTGAACACTGCACCTCGGAACTTCAACTAGAAATGGCTGGTGCTTTTATCGGATTGGCGTCAGATATTCGCTACGAAGGTGGCAGCTATTTCATTTCTAATAGTTACTCGCAACCAGTGGCAAAATTACTGACTACTGCGCGCAAAAAATGGGAACACAATATCTTTCCTAGGGCCACAAACGATGTTCACAGGCTGATGTACTCATTTCAAACTATCTTTAAAGACTTTAAGGCTAGAAACTAAGATTGGGGAATAGGGCATAGGGCATGGGGCATAGGGCATGGGGCATGGGGCATAGGTAATTTGTTATTTGTTGTTTGTGATTATAAAAACTACTAACTGCTAACCGCTAACCGCTAACTATGCCGGGTACATCTGGTTTTTGAAGCCTGAAGAAGCATGACCGCATATAAGTTATTAGTTATAATCCCATATTCACGGAGGTCATGCGAGAGTCCCTACGAATATATTTGCCTTGCGCCAGATGCACCCACTATGCCCAATGCCCAATGCCCTGTTTGCCCTATGCCCTATTCCCAATTCCCCATGCCCAATCCCCAATATAATTTATGATGTTTCGAGTACCAGAACTTTACGAATAATGTTCAAGAAAGATAAATCTTCCCTGCTGTTTACGATCGGAGCCGCCACACTTCTGATCGGTTTAGGTATCCTCGCATACTCGATCGTCATTTCCCGAGGCCCCGCCAAAGATTTGCCAGCGGGAGCCGTCGTTGTTCCCCAAGATGCGATGATGGCTCTATCCATCACTACCGATGAATCGCAGTGGAATAGGCTGCGAGAATTTGGTACGCCGGAGTCAAAAGCTTCGTTTGAAAGGTTTTTAAGCGAATTGCGCGATCGCCTCCTGACAAGCAACGGTTACGCCTACCAGCAAGACATTCAGCCTTGGGTGGGTAACACGGTAATGGTGGCGTTTCTCCGCAACAAAACAGCGATACCAGTTCCCCCGCGCGCGCCCAACGCGCCCCCACCTCAGCCAATTCAGCAGTCAGTAGCAATTATCCTGCCCATCTCCAACCCGATTAAAGCCAAAGAATTATTAGCAAAACCCAGACCCCTCAACCAAGGAAAAATGGTTGAGCGCAATTACAAAGGAGTGCAAGTTACAGAAACTCAAGGTATACCCGATCGCAATTTCTCAGTCGCGGTACTCGGAACAAACTATCTAGCAGTCACCACAGATCCCACCGCCACAGACAGAATAATTGACACCTACAAAGGCGAACCATCCCTCGCAAAAACTCCTGGCTATGGAGACGCCATCCAACAAATTAAGGATGTCGGTGCCTTCGGTCAAATCTACGTGAATATGCCCGTTGCAGCAGCCTTTACAGCCGCCAACTCATCCCGCGAAATTTCGGTAGAAAACCTGGAAAAACTGCAACAAAATCAAGGATTTGCCACCACAGCGACGCTGGATGCAGACGGAATTGGATTCAAATCAATCTCTTGGCTAAAACCAGATTCTACTACTCGTATAGCAGTGGAAAATAATGCTCTAAAAATGGCTAATCGCCTGCCAAACAATACAATCATGATGGTATCGGGCGGTAACTTGCAGCGTTTGTGGCAAGACTACGTATTGGGATCTGATGCTAACCCGCTTGCACCGATTAATCCTCAAGTTTTGCGTACTGGTTTAAAATCGACTACTGGCCAGGATTTAGATAAAGATTTCATCAACTGGATGGCGGGAGAATTTTCTTTATCATTAATACCAGCCCCCGCGCAGAATCCGAAAGACAAATTTGCTGCTGGATTTGTATTTATGGTGGAAACAAACAACCGCGGCGCCGCTAACAAATCCCTGAAACAGCTTGATGAAATGATGAAAAATAAGCAGTATAGAGTTGAGGAAATTCAAGTTGGCGGTCAACCTGCGACTCAATGGAAATCGCCGTTTGGAGGGATTACTGTAACTCGCGGCTGGATGAAGGATGTGCTGTTTATCACAGTAGGAGCACCCGTGGTGGACGCGATCGTTCCGGCGCCGACAAGTCCGCTTTTAAGTAGCGAATTGTTCCAAAAAACTGTACGATCGCAACTTAAGCCTCACAACGGCAATTTTTTCATCGACACCGAGAGTGCGTTTAACCCGAAAAACCTGGCTTTGCCGGAGTTTCCTCCCAACCAAAAAATCTGGATAGATGCCACGCGGTCGATCGGCATTACAGCGGCCGTGATTGGCGATCGTACCACCCGCTACGACGCTTTTGTCGGTCTCAAAAAATCCGACCAATCGACTCCTTCACCAAAGCCCTCACCGAATCCATCTTCACCGAGTTCACCTTCACCGAGTTCATCGTCACCGAGTTCACCTTCACCGAGTTCATCGTCACCGAGTTCACCTTCACCGAGTTCACCTTCACCGAGTTCATCCTCACCAAGCCCTGATTCACCCAGTCCCTCGCCCACCGTCCAAACTTCACCGAATTAACTCTTAAATCCTGCCAAAAATCCGCTATGACAGCCCCTTAAACAGCAAAATGGCGATCGATTAAAACCGAAAAGCAGCAGATCGAAACCGACAATAGTGGATTTGATTTTAAGAGGAAAAGTGAGCCGGATTTAAGTTGTTTTACGTCACCAAACCTCACACCAAGAAACCGCCAAACCCGGTTTATAAAAAAAACCGGGTTGCAGCAAGCAAACTCTAAAAAATTGGCTTGTAGCCCAAGGAAGAAAGAAGAAGCAATAACATTCCGGGACACACACCAACCTTCAAACCTTAAGATGAGGTACGTTGTTGGGCTTCAGCCCTCTTAGTGGAACTGGTTATATAAGCTATGAGTCATACCTCATCTTTTTGAGAAAGGCTATACTTTTTCTTGTCATAATTTTCGTTACAGGCTATCGTGGAGATAGCTTTGTTGTTTTTGAACCGAGGAAAGCAAAGATGTTTGACCAGAAATTTTCCCGATCGCTCTTGGACGCAGAACCTAATTTTTAACCCCATCCTTCGTTGAAAGTCTTAATAAGAGTAAAAAAAAATCGGTTAATCGGCGTCGGAGTGGGTCTAAAATGCCGTTTTTTTGAGTGTATCATGTGGCAGATGTATAGTCTAGGTATTGCGAGTTATATTGAGAGTGTAAAGAAGATATAGCCTTTCTCAAAAAAATGAGGTATGACTGACAGCTTATATAACCGCTTAAACCAAGAGAGTCCAAGCCCAACAACGTCCGCGAATCTTTGTGATAGCCGCTATACGTTATTGTTGCGACCTATTAAAAATTAAACCCTTTAAAACTATGAAAAACCCCAAGAATCTTCAAATACCGGCTAAATTAATGTCAAGAAAAAGAATTGGCAAACTGGCACTTTATGTGCAAATAGTCTTGATAAATATTTACTTTTTGCAAGCAAAAGCCGAAGCTCAAATTGTGCCAGCGAACGATGGAACTGGCACTAAAGTCACTCCCACCCCAAGCGGAACTCCTACACCGCAAACTCGCTTCGACATTGAAGGCGGACAATTATCGAACGACAAACAAAATCTCTTCCACAGTTTTACACAATTCGGTTTGTCGCCAAATCAGATAGCCAACTTTATCTCAAATCCCAGCATTCGCAACATTTTAGGCCGCATCAATGGCGGTAGCCCTTCGATTATTAACGGCTCAATTCAATTAACCGGCGGTAATGCTAACTTGTTTCTGATGAATCCCTCGGGCATCATATTTGGCAACAGTGCCAGCTTAAATGTGCCGGCTTCTTTCACAGCAACCACGGCTACTGGTATTGGATTTGGTTCTAATTCGTTTAACGCGATCGGTACTAACACCTACACATCTCTGACGGGCACGCCCAATTCCTTTGCTTTTGGAGCCGATCGAGCTGGGGCAATTGTCAACACAGCCGACTTAGCAGTCAAGTCAGGGCAGAACTTAACTTTGCTTGGCGGCACCGTTGTCAGCACAGGCAATCTTTCGGCACCGGGCGGTAAAATTACCGTTGCGTCAGTCACCGGGACAAATTTAGTGCGCGTCAGTCAGGGAGATAGTTTGCTGAGTTTGGACATCCAGCCGTCGTCAGCGACAAGCAGCCCTGGAACAGCAGTCGCATCCTTGCCGGAACTGCTGACAGGGGTCGGTCAAACCAATGCTACAGGAATCAGCGTCAATGCAAGCGGTCAATTGGTACTTACAGCATCTAACCGAATAGTAGCTGCGGGGGATGTTGCAGTCAAAGGTGCCAGCGCTCGATCGATCCAAATTCAAGCAGCCAACACCCTTGCAGCCAGCGGCAACCTGACGAGTACACAAGGTGCGATCGTCCTACAAGCCAGCAGCGACATTAGCACTCTCGCCCTCAACTCCAACTCCACCACCGCAGCAGGTGGCAACATCACCGTCACCAGCCGTACAGGAAAAGTAGAGACCGGCAATATCAACGCAGGCTCGATCGACAAAACCAGCAACGCCGGAGACGTTAGTATTGCAGCCTCAAGCAGCATTCAAACAGGCTTCATAGACGCCAACTCCGAAGAAAAAAAAGGCGGCCAAGTCACCCTCAAGGCCAGCAATGACATTGAAGTAACCCGTATCAACACCCAAGGGCGAACAGCCGGAGGAAATATTAACATTTCAGCCGGCCGTTATTTCCGAGCTACAGGTACTTTTACCTGCTTGGCGCAAGCTTGTAGCATTGCCGCGGCCGCGACTGGTAGCGCGAATGGTGGAGATATCACCATTAGCCACGGTGGTCAAGCCTCAAACACTATTTTCGGCGTCGGGCCCAACTATAACAGCTTGAACGGTACTGCTGGCAGCATTGCCACTGGGAGCGACAAGAAGGAAAATGTTATTGCATCCGGAAGTTTTCCCAGCTCAAAGACTCAGATCGTACAGCCGACGCAAATTAATATCACAACTTCTTCAACCTCGCCGACGCCGACTCCGGCACCGACGCCGACGCCGACTCCTGCACCGACTCCTGCACCGACTCCTGCACCGACTCCCGAACCAACTCCGGCGCCAACCCCTGCACCGACTCCTGCACCGACTCCTGCACCGACGCCCGCACCGACTCCTGCACCGACTCCTGCACCGACTCCCGAACCAACTCCGGCGCCAACCCCTGCACCGACTCCTGCACCGACTCCCGAACCAACTCCGGCACCGACTCCCGAACCGACGCCCGCACCGACTCCGGCACCGACACCCGCACCGACTCCGGCACCGACACCCAACCCTCCGCCAGCACCCAGGCGAACTCCTGCACCCGCACCGACACCCGCACCAGTACCCGCGCCAGCACCTGCACCGACACCCGCACCAGCACCCGCACCAGCACCTGCGCCAGCACCTGCGCCCGCAACCGCACCTGCACCTGGGCAGACAATTACTGAACCCAGCGTACCAGTATCAAATTTGTCACCAGCGCCGACAATTACTCAAAATCCATCGCCAACAATTACTCAAAATCCAGCGCCGAACTCGAATTTGTCACCATCGCCAACAATTACTCAAAATCCAGCGCCGAACTCGAATTTGTCACCAGCGCCGACAATTACTCAAAATCCAGCGCCGATATCAAATTTGTCACCAGCACCAACG
>NZ_JAEQCT010000116.1:0-17346 GCF_020738205.1 Microcoleus sp. PH2017_24_DOB_U_A | reverse complement strand
AATGATGTGACGTTCTGTTAGCTGCATTCTCAACCTCCTGACCACATAATACCATGCTTGATTACTTATGCTTACAAACTGAATGAAGTTTTACAATACTCGGCACATTCCCTCATCTAGTAGGTTGGAGAGGGGGAGAGGGGGAGAGGGGGAGAGATGGGTGCTAACTTAGATTGTCACATCCTTAGCGGGCGATCGATGTTTGCGGGTAGGGAAACGGCAGGGTGCGGTGTCCTCCCTCCATCTACCGCCCCTGCACGGCTGGATGTACGATTGTCACATCCTTGGCCGGTTTAGAGGGCAATTTCATCATCCCATCCGGTGGATTTTACCCGTTTCCCACAGTCAGGAGACGGTAGTACCCATTGGTATCAACTTAAGCCGTTAGCCCGCCAGATTCCTGCCGCCCACCCGCCAGCCCGCCAGGGACTCAAGTCCCTGGCTAATAGAAGACAGTCCTCTCAAAAAGGACTAATGAGTTCTTGAGTCCTCTTTGAGAGGACTTTCGCTTTGATGCAGGGGTTTCAGCCCCTGCCGGACTATCGGACTGCGGGTTTGACGTTAAGTTGACACTCCTTGGGTAGTGCCGTGTCCCTACCACGATCGCGCGCCAGACCAAGATTGTGTATATTACAGCACGATTTGACCGCAACACTTAAAATAGTCTGGATTTAGCGATCGACTGCGCCCTTTCCCCATCAATATTTCTCCTTCGCTGGCGGCGCCTGTCAGCCGGAGTCGCGAGGTTCCGCTTCCAAAATGCTGATAATGGTGCACAATTTCAAATTAACAACAAAACTTGCACTGTTTTGAGTAAGCTTTTGGTGGAACAGCTCAGAGAGCCTGTTTCTCAGAATGATGCAAAATATCAAATTTATCATCAATCCTGTCCAATTACCAATTACGAACCTATGCCCCGCCGCCAAGACTTAAAAAAGATTCTCCTGATTGGTTCCGGCCCAATTGTTATCGGCCAAGCGTGCGAGTTCGACTATTCGGGGACACAAGCTTGCAAAGCTTTGCGAGAAGAAGGTTACGAAGTAGTGCTGGTGAATTCCAACCCTGCAACGATTATGACCGATCCGGAAACTGCCGATCGCATTTACATCGAACCCCTAACGCCGGCCATCCTCGAACAAATCATCGCTAAAGAAAGACCTCAAGCAATTTTACCGACTATGGGCGGTCAAACAGCACTAAATTTAGCCGTTGCCGTTGCTAAAAATGGTGTTCTGGAAAAGTACAATGTAGAGTTAATTGGCGCTAAATTACCAGCAATTGAAATGGCCGAAGATCGGCTGTTATTTAAGGAAGCGATGGCACGAATTGGTGTGGCAGTTTGCCCTTCGGGAATTGCTAACAATCTCGACGAGGCCAAAGCAATCGGCCACCAAATCGGTACTTATCCGTTAATTATCCGTCCGGCTTTTACAATGGGCGGCACGGGAGGCGGGATTTCTTACAATCAAGAAGAGTTTGAAGAAATGGCCCAAGGCGGTGTTGATGCTAGTCCGGTATCGCAAATTTTGATCGAACAATCTTTGATCGGTTGGAAAGAGTACGAACTGGAAGTGATGCGGGATTTGGCAGATAATGTAGTGATTATTTGTTCGATCGAGAATCTTGACCCGATGGGCGTGCACACGGGCGATTCGATTACCGTCGCACCAGCCCAAACTCTGACAGACAAAGAATATCAGCGCCTGCGCGATGCTTCGGTTAAAATTATCCGCGAAATTGGAGTAGAAACAGGTGGTTCTAACATTCAATTTGCAGTCAATCCAGTCAACGGCGATTTCATTGTAATTGAAATGAATCCCCGGGTTTCCCGTTCCTCCGCCTTGGCCTCGAAAGCAACAGGTTTCCCGATCGCCAAAATGGCGGCAAAATTAGCAGTAGGTTACACCCTAGACGAAATTTCCAACGATATTACCAAGAAAACTCCCGCGTCTTTTGAACCGACAATTGACTATGTGGTGACGAAGATTCCCCGATTTGCCTTTGAAAAGTTCCCCGGTTCCGAACCGAATCTGACAACGCAAATGAAGTCAGTAGGAGAGGTAATGGCGATCGGGCGCAGCTTCAACGAATCTTTCCAAAAAGCACTGCGGGGATTGGAAACTGGCCGCGCAGGTTTCGGATGCGACAAACCGGAAAAGTTGCCGAGTTTGGAACAAATTCGCGCCGGATTGCGAACGCCAAATCCCGATCGCATTTTTACAGTCCGCCACGCGATGATGATGGGAATGTCCGTGGAAGACATCTTTGAACTCACAGCAATTGACCCCTGGTTTTTGGATAAAATGCAGGAATTGCTGGAAGCCGAGAAGTTTTTGAAACGAACTGCACTCAAACAGTTGACAAAAGACACAATGTTTGAAATAAAGCAGTTGGGATTTAGCGATCGCCAAATTGCTTACGCTACAAAAACATCGGAAGATGAAGTCCGCGCCTACCGCAAACAGTTAGGCGTCATCCCGATTTACAAAACAGTCGATACCTGCGCGGCCGAGTTTGAAGCCTTTACACCATATTACTATTCCACCTACGAAGCTGGAGCAGCAATTTGGGAATTGGGCGATGAAGAAAAGAAGATTTCGCCTGTCGGCCACAGTCTGGCGCCGGAGTCGGAAGTTTTGCCTTCTACTAAGCGCAAAGTCATGATTTTAGGTGGCGGCCCAAACCGGATCGGACAGGGGATTGAGTTTGATTACTGTTGCTGTCACGCTTCCTATTCCCTCGGGGAAGATGGGTTTGAGACAATTATGGTCAACTCGAACCCGGAGACGGTTTCGACAGACTACGATACGAGCGATCGCCTGTATTTTGAACCGCTAACCAAAGAAGATGTTCTCAACATCATCGAGGCGGAAAATCCGGAGGGAGTAATCATTCAATTTGGCGGACAAACGCCGCTGAAATTGGCGATTCCTTTGCAAAAAGCTCTCGAAAATCACCCCGACGTACAAACAAAAATCTGGGGAACTTCCCCGGATTCTATTGATGCGGCAGAAGACAGGGAAAGATTTGAAAAGATTCTGCGGGAATTGGATATTCAGCAAGCTGCTAACGGTTTGGCCCGTAGTTTTCAGGATTCCTTAATAGTAGCTCAACGGATCGGTTATCCAGTAGTTGTGCGGCCGAGTTACGTGTTGGGCGGGCGAGGGATGGAAATTGTTTATTCCGATGCGGAATTGGAACGCTACATGACTTATGCAGTACACGTAGAACCAGATCATCCGATTTTAATTGACAAGTTCTTGGAAAATGCGATCGAGGTTGATGTAGATGCGATCGCCGATGCGACTGGCAATGTCACCATCGGTGGTATCATGGAACACATCGAAGAAGCGGGCATCCACTCCGGTGACTCGGCTTGTTCCATCCCTTACCAAACGCTTTCTGACGCAGCCTTAGTCACAATCCGCCGCCAGACAATAGAACTAGCAAAAGCCTTGAAAGTCATCGGGTTGATGAACATTCAATTTGCGGTACAAGGCGAACAGGTTTTCATTTTGGAAGCTAACCCGCGCGCTTCTCGTACAGTACCTTTCGTATCCAAAGCAATTGGAGTTCCCCTAGCCAAAATGGCATCGCGAGTCATGTCTGGCCAAACTCTGGAAGCTTTAGGTTTTACTAAAGAGATTATACCAATTCACGTTTCCGTGAAAGAAGCCGTGCTACCGTTTGCTAAATTCCCAGGAACTGATACATTGTTAGGGCCGGAAATGCGATCGACTGGCGAAGTCATGGGAATTGACACAGATTTCGGCAAAGCCTTCGCCAAAGCTCAACTCGGTGCTGGCCAAGTGATGCCGCAGTCTGGAACTGTGTTGGTTTCGATGCGCGATCGCGATAAACTAGCAGTAGTACCAGTAATCAAGGAATTCTTGGAATTGGGTTTCAAAATAGTCGCAACCCACGGTACGCGCAAAGTTTTGCGAGAGCAAGGTTTAGACGTAGATTTGGAATTGAAGCTGCACGAAGGGCGGCCAAATTTGTTGGATTCGATCAAGAATGAGAAAATCCAACTAATTATTACCACACCTTCCGGCGAAGAATCCCGCGCTGACGGCATCTTTATCCGTCGCACAGCTTTGACTTACAAAATCCCAATTATTACCACAATAGCCGGTGCTAAGGCGACAGCATCGGGAATTCGATCGCTCAAATCGCATCCGATGGAAGTGAAAGCAATTCAAGACTATTACCCGCAAGTGTAGAGTTATTGTAGGGTAGGCACTGCATACATTGCTGTAAATTTACGGTATAGGTACGTAGTTGCGCTTCAGCGCTCTTTTATATAAGACAAAAAAGAGCGCTGAAGCGCAACACGGTATAGGTACGTAGTTGCGCTTCAGCGCTCTTTTATATAAGACAAAAAAGAGCGCTGAAGCGCAACAACATACTTTTGAAAGTGGCGTAAGTTATGAAATCTATCTACGCACCGCCCAAAACCTAATCTGAATGAGAATCCAAAGCACCGCTAGACAGCATCAACCTCGGCCAAACCAACAAGAAAAATCCCATCCAAGTCAATAAAGGAATCGCGACTAAAACTGTTATCCAAACAGTTTTTAGCAAAAACCAACTACCAGAAATTAGACTTGTTCCTGTCAAAAGAATCGACCAAGGCTGACACCACCAAGGTTTGTAATTCCAAGGACTAACAGGTTTTTGTTCAGAAACAGTTTTCATATTTGCAGTGATTTTTTATAGATAATAACAGAGTTAGGCTAATCAACCTAATTTAAGCATACAGTACCTGTTCTGCTGTCAGCGTTAATTCTGGAAAAGTCCGAGACACAATTCGATCGCTGCCCTTAAACGTAGTTGTTTGATAATTACCGTCTGCATCCAAAAGGTGGACAAATACAGTCGCAACTTTCGGCTTTCCGATGAATTTTGAGCTAGCAATTCCCAAATAATCCACAACCCAATATTCTGAAATTCCGAGACGCTGATACTCATCAAATTTGTGAATATAATCGACATTCCAATTCATTGATGTTACCTCCACCGCCAACTGAATTGGTTCGCGCAAGGCAGCATAAGCCGAGCGGTCATATCGCCACAAATCGCGATCGATTACACTGACATCGGGTCTCCGCCCTTGTTCTACTCCAGCTTTATTTACAGTTCTGATAGCTGTTTGGCTTGTCACTACATAATTTAAGCTCAGATTTTTGATTTGAGCGTAAAAAGAGTCACGGATGTAGCCGGCAACATCAATATGATTTCGGGTTGAAATTATTTCGACAATTTCTCCATTTACCAGTTCATAGAGTCCATCTTCGGGACATTCTACAAGAAATTGGTCAAAGGTCAACTTTTCTGTGACTGTTGCAATCATAAGATATCCTTATTTTGCAGGAATACTATTAGTCTATACTAGCACAGACAAGAATGAATTTGTTTTTTTGACCGCAGATGAAGGCGGATGAGCGGGGACGAACAAAAGATCGTGAAGCGAAGCTATCGGGAGCGTGAATCACCCTTCTGATATTTGACACTAAATATTTGACGCTGATATTTCACGAAAATGGTAAAATGCGATCGCCCTAGCAAGTTGCATTTAAATATGTTACTGACTTGATACAGTAAAGTGACAATGCTAAAAACCGAGCCACTCCAAGGTCAATCCTGAACCATGAGACTAGACGAAGCCGTAGAATTTGCCGAAAACCCAGAGCCACGGTGTCCCTGCGTCCTCCTGCTGGACACCTCCGGCTCCATGCAAGGCGCACCCATAGACGCTTTGAATGAGGGGCTGGAAGTTTTTAGGAATGACTTAATTAAAGATGAACTAGCTAAAAAGCGAGTCGAAGTCGCAATTATTTCCTTTGACAATAATATCAAAGTCGTGCAAGACTTCGTGACCGCCGATCAGTTCGAGACACCGCTGCTGACAGCCCAAGGACAAACCCACATGGGCGCCGGCATTCAGCTAGCACTAGACACCATTGCAGCCCGCAAATCCGAATACCGCAACAACGGCATTACCTATTACCGCCCGTGGGTATTTATGATTACCGACGGCGAACCTCAAGGCGAATCGGACGATGTTGTGGAAATCGCAGCACAGCGGATCAAAGAGGAAGAAACTAACAAGCGCGTGGCTTTTTTTGCAGTCGGTGTGGAAGGTGCGAATATCTCCCGTCTCGCGGAAATTGTCGATCGCACTCCTGTAAAATTAAAAGGATTAGACTTTCGAGAGATGTTCATTTGGCTGTCGGCTAGTATGCAGAGAGTTTCTCACTCAAAAATTGACGAACAAGTCGCACTTCCACCGCCCGGATGGGGAACTGTTTAGTCAGTTGGCAGTTTGCAGTTGGCAGTTTGCATCAGTCATTGGTAAGGTGCGAAGTGCTTACAATGAATTGGGAGAATCTCAATTTTGCTTTAAAAGTGCGAGCGTCCCCGCTCGCTTGGTTATAGAAGCGAGCGTCCCCGCTCGCTTGGTTATAGAAGCGAGCGGGGACGATCGCTTGGTTATAGAAGCGAGCGGGGACGCTCGCACTACTACATAAAAATGCTTTTTACAACAATGAGATGCTCCCAATAAATTTCCATAGTTTTGAATTTACGAAGTTTTGAATACAAGAGTTATTAATGGATAATTCATTATTTAATTGGCAAGTTGTAGCCGCATCGGTGACTGGTACGAGCCACGAAAAACGATCGCAACCCTGTCAAGATGCCCACTGTTGGCGCGTCTTGTCTAACGGTGTTTTGGTAGCAGCGGTAGCTGACGGCGCGGGTTCGGCTGCACTGGCAGAAGTGGGGGCAAAAATTGCTGTGGAAGCGGTTGTGGAAACGATTTGTCAACAGGATTTGCAGCCTGAAAGTGACGAGGAATGGCAGGTATTTTTCACAGCATCCCTGCAAGTTGCGCGGGCGGCTGTGGAAGCGGAAGCTGCAACCCGGGAAGTGGCGGCGAGGGATTTAGCTTGCACTTTAATTGCGGTTGTGGCTACGCCGGAATTGATCGCGGTTGCTCAAATTGGCGATGGTGCGGCGGTGGCGGGCGATAGTGCGGGAAATGCGATCGCCCTTACGATACCTCCCTGCGGTGAATATATCAATGAAACCATATTTTTGATTTCGCCAAATGCGATCGAAACAGCGCAATTTCAGGTAATGCGGGAACCCCTGCGGCACTTGGCTGTGTTTTCCGACGGCTTGCAAATGCTCGCTCTCAAAATCCCGGAAGGTACGCCCCACGGGCCGTTTTTTGCACCTTTGTTTCGGTTTTCGGGCACGGCGAAGGAAGATGCGGATGCAAAAGAGCAATTAGAGTCGTTTTTGCGATCGCCCCGCGTGTGCGATCGCACCGATGATGACTTAACATTATTGTTAGCAACTTTTTCGAGTTCGGAGGCACAGGACAATTAAAAATAAACATATTGAAAAAGCCAACATCCATCTGCGTCAATCGGCATTTATCTGCGGTAAAAAATTCCCGATTCTGAATTTGGCAACAAGTCTAATCGCTTCAAATGAATGAGCGGCGAAAATTTGGTGCGCTTCTATAATAAAATCGAGGTGTCAACAATTCTGGTTTAATCTGTACAGTAGGTCGTCACTTGCAAGCACAAGAGATTAAGGATAAGCTCAACTCCCTAATTAGCGAAGCAGATCTTATAGATCCGAGTTTGGCGAGAAGATTGGATGAAATCAATCGCTGGGTGAAAGATGTCAAACCCGGTTCGCTAACTGCTAAGAAATTTGTGCTGGCTTTTTTGCTACAGCTTATGCGAGATTCTCAGGTTTGGCTGGCGCTTCAATCCCTATCTTCGGAAAGAGATCGAGAAACGGCGTTTGAGTCAATGACTCCGGGCGAAAGGTATTGGTACGGCTATCTATTTCCTAAATGGCTGAGTGAAAACGATCGCAAATTTTACATCTGGAAACAAAAACTCAAGGCGGGTAAATTCGATCCGGCTGACGATCGCGTCATTCGTGCGATCGCCGCCCGGATAGTCGAACGCCAAGGCAGTGTTTTGTATCGCTATGTAGCAGATCTTTCTATGGCTACCGATTCGATCGTCAGCAACCGCCAACAGCAGCCCCTGTGCATTCAAGTCACTACTCTTTCTGATGAATTTTCTCAACAAAAATATGAAAATTGGCAACAAACTCTTCGAGGTTGGGGGATTGACAGAGGACTATTTTTAAGTTATGATACAAAAGATGCAAATTTCCTGAACCAGTTAGTTAACATTGCATTATATAATAGTGATAATTTGCCCGCAGGTCGCTACCTCAAATTCCCATAAATTCACCCGATCTGCTGCTGAGAATAGTTCGACTGCTCAAAATTCGGTGAACAAGAAATTTTGAATAACTCGCATATTGCAGAATTTTAGACAATGCCACCAACTTAATCATCAGCCCGCTTCCATTGGGCCCGAAGGCTACGCCAAGATTTTTCCTCCCATTCTCTGTTTCCCGGGGGGATATGGCAAAGTGCGGAAACAGGTAATTGATACGAATGCTAAACAACGAGAAGATTTACGGCAGCAATCAATAGCGGTAAGGTGTGTAATTCGCACCCTACAAAAGATAGAGGTTCTGCGTAATTCCTGGCCCAGCAACGGGAAGATTTACCGCAGCAATCAATAGCCGTAAGGTGCACGGCCCGATGGCTGCCTGTGAAAGATAGAGGTTCTCCGGAATTCTTGGCTGAGAAATGGGAAAATTTACCGAAACAATCAATCTATTCATTCAGTTGACAATTGACAGTTGACCGCTTGAGGGCATTTGACAATCATAAGGAAGAGGATTGGAGTAATGAATAGTCTTCTCTTAATTCCTCCCGATCGGGCTTGGGGCTTTAAACCAATTCTTTCAGGTAAAATAACTAGCAACTGGGTATAAATTGAATTGAGATTAGATTGAAGTGCGCTGAAATTGTTGGAATAAAATCAAATTACATCAAAATCAATACTATGACAGTAAAAGGTACAAGCACCGTTGAAAGCAATTTACAAAAAGTCTTTGAAGAACTAGAATCTGCCCGAAAAATGCAGGATGATTGGATGCACCACGGGGTGGATTTTGTTGATTTGTATGTGGAAAATGCTGGCGGTGATTGGTTGGAAAAGTGGGCAAAATGTGAAGAAGAATTAGAGCAGATAAAATTTAAACAGGTAGATATTGAAGCAGTCAAAGTAGCGATCGGCATTTCGGACTTTGGGCAAACCGAACTGCTGGAAACGGCCTTGAGCAGCCGCTGCGATCGCCCGGAGGAGTCTCCGGCTGGGGAAGATGTGAAGCAAAAACGGCTTTCACTCTTAGGCGGAGCGATTTTCGGTGCTGTTGTTACCGATTACCTGTACCGCGAATATCCCGAACTCGACTGCGATGCGATTTCAACCTTAAAAGCTCGTTTAGCAGACAGTCAAAAACTCTCGGAATTTGCCGAAAATCTGAAATTGAACGAACTCTGTCGGGGAGCCGCCAGCGGGAAAGCAACAGAACAAAGCGAGTACAATAAATTTTTAGCCCAGATTTTTGAGGCTTTGTCGGGGGCGATTTACTTGGAATTCGATCGCGATTTTTTGCGTGCGGGTAACTGGCTGATCCAGCAGTCGATCGAAGGAACGATGGGCGAACACTTAGATCTAACTCAGCAGTCGAAAAGTACGCTCTTAAACGAGCTAAAACGGCGGGAAATCTTGGGTGCGGACATTCTAGAGGCGATCGCGATCGACTATTTGTACAACCGCTTTCCCGATCGCAACAGCAGCCAGTTAACCCGCTGGAAAAATCTGTTAGCCGCCAAAGAGATTTTTCCCAAAGACTTTAAGGCAAAATTAGGCAGTCATTACCTGGAATTGGAGAGCAATTTCTCGCGCACCCGCGACTGGTTGGTGGATAACTTCATCAAAACCGCAGTTGACGAACTGGAAGACGAAACAGGCGATCGGTTCATCAGTTGACAGTTGACAGTTGACAGTTGACAGCTACCTCTTGTGTGGATAGAAGAGGATTGGAGCAATGAATCATTTTCTTTGATTTCCCCCTAAACGGGGAGGCTTCAGACCCAATTTTATCGGTTAAACTAAAATCAACTCATTAAAAAGAATGGGAAAACAGCAATGGTTACACAACTGCAATCTCCCGAAAAATCAAATGTCATCTACCCCGACGATAACGGCGAACCGATGTCAAACAATACAGATCAGTTTCGATTAATTGTTTGGATTAAAGAAAACTTAGAATTGCTGTTTGCAAATGACCAGAATGTTTTTGTAGCGGGTGACTTGCTGTGGTATCCGGTGGAAGGAAATAATAAACTATGCCAAGCGCCAGATGTGATGGCAGTTTTTGGCATCCCCAAAGGATATCGAGGTTCTTACCAACAGTGGAACGAAGGTAATATTGCACCGCAAGTCGCCTTTGAAATTTGGTCGCCGGGAAATCGTCTGACTCCGATGATTCAAAAATTTCAATTTTACGAACGCTACGGTGTGGAAGAATACTATTTGTACAACCCGCAAACTTTAGAACTGACAGGATGGTTGCAGGTTGAGTCACAATTTGAAGCGATCGAACAAATGGACGGCTGGATCAGTCCGAGACTGGGAGTGCGGTTTCAATTATCTCAAACAGGACTCGAAATGTTCGGGGCTAACCAAGAACCGTTTATGAATTTTGTGGAACTCGATCGACTGCGACAGCAAGCCGAGGCGCGGGCCGAACAGGCAGAAATGCTGCTGGAACAAGAACGATCGCGATCGCAAGCCTTAGAATTAAGACTCCGAGACATGGGAATAGAGCCCGATCGACTGTAACCACAATTGCAAAATTGAACTATGGTGGAACAGGCATCTTGCCTGTTGCTGAGTTTTTCAGGACGGGCATGATGCCCATCCCACAATAAAATAGAATTATCGGTTTATCAGTGGGGTCGCTTTCTTCAATCTAAAATCTCAGATCTAAAATTCACGCATGAAAATTGGGGCTGAAGCCTTCCCGTTTAGGGGGAAATCAAATCCTCTTCTATCGACGGCTATGGGTAGCTGTCAACTGTCAACACTCCAATCCTCTTCTATCGACGGAAAAGATAGCTGTTAACTGTCAACTGTCAACTGTCAACTGTCAACTGATGACTAATCCTCTATCCCCTAACGGAATTCTATGCAGTTGCAACGCCAATTTAGCGGACAACTGATTGCGATCGACACCAACAGCGCGATCGCCAGTGGCGGTCAAGGTCGCATCTACCCGATCGCCAAAGACTCGTCCCTGGTAGCAAAAATCTACCACAAACCGACAGACGAAGACGGCGACAAACTCACAGTCATGTTCAGTATGCCACCGGATGCGCCGATCGCGGAACCGGGACACGCCTCAATTGCTTGGCCTCTCGATTTGCTGCATACTGTCGGCGGGCGCGAAAAAATCGTCGGTTTTGTGATGCCGCGCGTCAAGAAAGTGCTGCCGGTACACACTTTCTACACTCCCAAAACCAGGCGCGAACAAAAACCCCTATTTAACTATCTTTACCTCCACCGCACCGCCAGAAACCTTGCCTCGGCGGTAAATGCCCTCCACGTCAGGGGTTACGTCATCGGCGATGTCAACGAGTCAAATATTCTTGTCACGGATACGGCTTTGGTAACGCTGGTAGACACGGATTCGTTTCAAGTGCGCGATCCTTATACAGGTTACGTTTATCGGTGTCCCGTGGGGAAACCCGAGTTTACTCCGCCGGAATTGCAGGGCCAGACTTTCCGCGATATCGATCGAGCCCCAGAGCACGATTTGTTCGGTTTGGGGGTATTAATTTTTCAATTGTTAATGGAAGGTACGCACCCGTTTTCGGGAGTGTATCTCGGTAGCGACGAACCGCCGTCTTTGGAGGCGAGAATTCGATCGGGCCATTTCCCCAGCGGTACCAAGCGGATACCCTACCGCCCGATGCCCGCAGCGCCATCTTTCGAGATGCTGCATCCCCGGCTGCGACAGATGTTTATCCGCTGTTTTGAGGAAGGGCACGGGAATCCGTCGGCGCGCCCGGATGCGAAAACTTGGGTGAATGCGATTCGGGAAGCGGAAGATTCTCTACTTACTTGCAGCAAAAACACTCAGCACAAATACGGAAATCATCTGAGTCGGTGCCCTTGGTGCGATCGGGCAAAACTCCTCAAAGGTCGCGATCCGTTTCCTTCGCGGCAGGCAGTCAGCAACGGATTGCACTTGCAGCCCGCCAAAACCAAGCGTAAAAAGCCCCAACCACCACCCGTCGTGAGGGAGACCGCAGTGCGCCGACAACAGCCCTCGACGGGGCTGCCGCGCCAACTGGGCAACTATCAAATGCCGATGCTACCGATTCCTTCTCGGAGTCGGACTCCGGCGCCTCAGATTCCCCCTAGCAAGTTTGAGCGGATTGTTCAGGATGCTGCTTGGGGTGGTGTTTGGGGTACTTTGTGTTTGGCGGCGGTGGCGGGGATTTTTTCGGCGATCGCGGAGGGCGGCGGCGCGATTTTGGGGGCAATTTTTGTCGGTTCGATTTGGGGCAGTTTTTTTGGGATGATGTGGGGCATTTTTACTTTGTCGCCGAACCAGATTTGGCGGAAGTGGGGGGGAGTTTTGCTGGGGACTCTCTGGGGGGCTTTCTTTTTGGCTGCGATCAGCGGTGTGGTGTTTGGGGCGATTAGTGATAATCGGGCGATCGGGCAAGGGATTTTGTCGGGCGCGGGGATTGGTACTGTCTGGGGCTGTATTTGGGCGGCTTTTTCGCCTCCTCTGGCACTGCCGGTGGGGAGGGTGTGGGGCCGGCGGGGAGCATTCTTGGGGGCGGTTTGGGGAGCGTTTTTGGGGACTTTGGCTGGTGTTTTGCTAGGGGCTGGGTTAGTGGTTTGGCAGCAATATAACGGGCAGATGCGCCCGACGATCGAGTTTGGGGGTTTGTTGCTGGGTGTGGCAATTGTGGCGGCGGGTGTGGGTGCGATTGGAGGTTTAGTTTCTGGGAGTTTGTTGGGTGTTTGCGGGTTTGCGCCGAAGCTGCCGGTGTCGTTTCAGCCTTCGGGAATTCGGGGTGCGGCTTTGGGTGCGATTTGGGGGAGTTTTTTGGCGACTTTTGCAGGTGCGGTGTTGGGGGCGGGGGTTTGTGCGATATTTCCGACTCTGGGCGGTGGGGTGTCGGTGCAGTTGGCCCCTGTCGTAGGTGCGATCGTGGGGGCTGGTTTGGGGGCGATTTGGGGGGTAATTTCGGGTGCTGTTTGGGGCGCGTTGGGCAAGTGGTGATTTGATTTATAGCTTCAATTTGTTTTTTTGCACTCTTAGTTGCGATCGCGATCGAAGGTAATGTATTGAATAACGGACTGACAGAAAGCTACGGTGTGTGCTTAAGGTATGTTGTTGCGCTTGGGCGCTCTTTCAATATATAAGTAAGAGCGCCCAAGCGCAACTACGTACCTAATAATTCATTTTTATCTTGCGCCAGGTGAGTCCAGGAAAGTTTCAGATAATTGCATCTTTTCACTTAAGATGACAGTGACAATTCGGCTTTTCAATCAAAGACTCAACCAAAGCATTCAAAGCAACCGCCGCCAACAATCCGCCGCCAAAAGTCCCCACCGTCGTAATATAAGGAACGCCCGATCGCACTAACCGACGTTTCGCCACCGGAGAATGACTGAAGCCGATCGGCATTCCAATGACCAAAGCCGGTTGCAGTTGCCCGATCGCGATCGCCTCACAAACCGCCATCAGCACAGACGGCGCATATCCTACTACCAATATACAGCCTTTTTCCAGTTTCAACAACTTTTCAAACCACTCGCGCTCGTGCCAGAATTCCTGTTCCGCTTCCGCCGCAGCATTGATGTGCGGATCGTCAATTAAAGTTGTAATACTTGTTCCCAAATGCGCCAATCTTGTGTTATCCAAAGCGGCAAAAACAGGCGGCACGTCAGCCACAATTTGACACCGATTTTTCAAAGCTTCCCGGGCAGATTTAATCGCCGTTTCGCTTAACTTCACAAACGGCAGCAGCGAACAATCACCCGATGCTAACACCAGTTTTGACAGCAAGTCTACCTCAATTTCCGAGCGATCGCTCAAATCCGGCAACAAATGCTGCAACGACTCCCCAAACGCCTCCGGGTGAGTGTGGGCCCCCGCATCCCAAGCATCCCAAAGTTGTTCCAAATGTCCCAACCCGCCCTCAGTTTCCGCCTCCAACAGCCTCAATTGAGCCAGTGCGCCCGCTTGCACCGCTTGACACGAAAGATCCCGCCCCAGCAATCCTTCGAGGGCTGAAGCCGTTTCTCGCAGGCGCACAATCTGCTGAATTACAGACAGATATTGCCGTTGAAGAGTCGCCATCACCGCGTCTGGAGAAGCCTCCGCGTCTGTTTCTAAGAGTTTGCGGATGTGAGACAGTTGAAAGCCTTGCTGCTTGAGTGCAACGATTCTTTGGAGTCTTTGCACGTCGCTGCGGGTGTACAGTCTGTAGTTAGAAGTCGATCGCACGGCGGGAGATAGCAGCCCCAAAGCGTGATAGTGCCGCACCATCCGAGGCGTAATTGTGCCTTTTACTGCGTCTGTAAGTTGTTTGATTGTTAGATATTGTTGCTGCATATTGTTGTACGGGATTTTATGATTTTTTAACCGCAGATAGGGGCGGATGTACGGGGATGCACGCGGATGTGTGTTGGTAGCTTTTCAGAGTGGATTGTATATCTGACTATCGCATTTACCCCCAATCCTAGGAGTGAATCAATTCCCCGTCTCATAGCAGAAGTCGGTTAAAACCGACTGCAAAATTAGATGCCATTTTCAGCAAACTTCAGTCGTCTTTGAGACGACTTTTGCTTTGAGAAAGGGGTTTTCAACCCCTGGCGGGCTTTCGGAGTAGCGAGTTGAACCATCGCATCTCCGAACCGCCGATGCTTAATTTATTTTAGTTTTACTCTTGACATTGACACTAATGTCAAGGTTTACGATGCAGGAGTCATTCTACCAAATCAAATTTCTCCCATAACCGAAAGCAATTTTGTTCGAGACACCCGGTAGAGGCTGCGGAAACACATAAAAGTTCCGCATCCTGACAACCAGCCGCTGGATTCAACCACGGGCTTAATTCTTCAATCCCAAATCTAAAATCCAAAATCTAAAATCCCATGACTCCCAATTCCCTCCCCATTTCTCGCCTCTCGCGCCTCGCCGAAGAACATCCCGATGCTGTGACTGCCGCCCTGTGCGGAATTCTAGTAATTTTGGGTTCGATCGCCCTACAAGTCGGTTGGCTGGGCTTAGCGGTGTTAATATTGCCCGCTGCTTACGTTATCGGCGGCTATTCCAGCACCCGCGAAGGGTTGACTACGCTGTTTGAAGAACATGAATTAGATGTAGATTTGTTGATGATTGTGGCTGCTTTGGGCGCGGCCGGTTTGGGGCTGTGGCGGCGAGAATATCATTTAATTGTGGATGGTGCTGTTTTAATTTTAATCTTTGCAATTAGCGGCGCGCTAGAAGGTTATGCTATGCAGCGGACTGAACGGAGTATTCGCAGTTTGATGAGCTTGACTGCGGATACTGCGCGGGTGCTAATGTACGATGGGGAAAGGGAAATTGCGATCGACAAATTGGCAATTGGCGATCGTATTTTAGTCAAGCCCGGAGAAATCATCCCCACAGATGCGATAATTGTTGAAGGCTACAGCGCTCTCAACCAAGCCTCAATTACCGGCGAATCGATGCCCGTGGAAAAAACCGCAGGCGACGAAGTCTATGCAGGCACGATTAACGGTGCTGGCGCGCTACAATTGGAAGTGCACAAAAGTCCAGAAAGCAGTTTGATTCAGCGAGTGATTCGGCTGGTGCAACAAGCGCAAACCGAAGCGCCGCCTTCTCAGCAGTTTGTGGAAAAGTTCGAGCGCGGTTATGCTAAATTAATTGTCGGTTTAGGCTTGCTGCTAGCAACTTTGCCGCCCTTTGTTTTGGGCTGGAATTGGGAAGACACCATCTATCGGGCGCTGATTTTCCTAGTAGTCGCTTCTCCCTGTGCGCTGATGGCTTCGATTATGCCGGCGCTGCTTTCGGGGATTGCTAACGGCGCGAGACAGGGGATTTTGTTTAAAAGTGGCGCGCAATTAGAGATAATAGGTCAAGTTCGGGCGATCGCCTTTGACAAAACTGGAACCCTCACCACCGGAAAACCGCAAGTTATCCAAATTGTACCAGCAACCGGATATACTGAAACAGAAGTTCTGCAATTGGCTGCGGCTCTGGAAGCTCATTCCGAACACGCGATCGGCCAAGCAATTGTCCAAGCCGCAAATCAGCAACAGTTACCGTTGTCAAGTGCGATCGACGTACAAGCAAAAATCGGTCAAGGAATTGTCGGTAAAGTTAACAATCAAACCATTACTATTGGTAAAGCCAGTTTTGTCGGAGCAACTGCTGAGTTGACAGAAGTAAGTCATCAGTTGCAAGGGGAAGGAAAAACGGTTGTTTGGGTGGCAAAGGAGGATGAACTTTTAGGTATCATTGCAGTAGCAGATACAGTCCGCCCGGAAGCAGCAGCCACGATAAAACGCTTGCAAAAATTAGGCGTAGAACATATCATAATGCTGACAGGCGACAACCAGCAAACCGCTGAATATATCGCCCGCCAATTAGGCATCAATGAAGTGTACGCCGAACTTTTGCCAGAAGACAAAGTGCACCTAATTAAAAAGTTGCAAACCCAGTATCAAACCGTCGCAATGGTAGGAGACGGCATCAACGACGCCCCCGCCCTCGCCCAGGCTTCCGTGGGAATTGCGATGGGGATTTCCGGTAGCGATGTGGCTTTAGAAACTGCTGACATCGTATTAATGGCGGATAAGTTAGAACAACTTGATCGAGCAATTAGTTTGGGGCGTCGCGCTCAAAATGTAGTCAAGCAAAACATTATTTTTGCACTCAGTTGTATTATACTGTTATTGGCTGCTAATTTTCTCGGAAATATCACAATGCCGATCGGCGTCATCGGTCATGAAGGGTCTACAGTTTTAGTGACATTGAGTGGTTTGCGGCTGCTGAGACATTAATTAGATTAATCGTTTCCAGACGAATTTGTAGGGGCGGGTTCACCAACAATTTACGATAAAAATCAACAATTTCATAAACCCGCCCTCCCCCACCAACAATAAAAATGTACCATAAATTTATTTGTAAAATGTTGATGTAAATAATCGCGGGGATGGGGCGGGTTTATGAGATTATTTGTGGGTTTCATATATGGTGGGTGAACCCGCCCCTTGTATCTTAAAAGAGTCAGTCAGTCGATCGCCACGTCATTGATTCAATCATACCGATAATCAGGCGATCGTACAGACTTTCAGT